>JAJZXX010000071.1 GCA_021806205.1 Bacillota bacterium
CGGCCGCCCGCAACACTATCGCTGACGGTTCGCCCCAATTGGATCCCAAACCGATATACACTCTAGTCCCGTCCATCCACGACCACTTCCACCCCACCAGACGGCACCCCAATAGGTGGGTCGACTTTGGTGATGTGCACACTAACCTGGCCAATCCGGTCGTCCAACTCGACGATGCTGGAGTACATACGGTACGCCAATGTCTCCAATAGTTTGACCGGAGGTCCCATCATAATGTCTTCGACGATGCGGGCCACTCG
This sequence comes from Bacillota bacterium, assembly GCA_021806205.1. GTDB lineage: Bacteria > Bacillota > Sulfobacillia > Sulfobacillales > Sulfobacillaceae > Sulfobacillus_B. The sequence goes on from JAJZXX010000071.1 coordinate 261, forward strand.
GCCATAATTTATGGTATCGGCCAAACGATCACTGAGTCCCGCCGCTGTCAGAGGAAGTTCCAACTCCACATCCACCCAAAACTCTTGCGCAACATGCTGTTCATGCGGCAGTGCCCCATGACAGGTATGAAATCGCATACGCTTGAGTCTAATTTGTCCCAAAAGCCTCACTCCATTGCCGAGCAATTAAGATAGCATGACGGGTAGTGGCCACGTCATGCACCCGGAGAACATCCGCCCCATGAAGCGCGAGCAAGCCAGACATGACCCCAGTGGCCCCATCGCGATCCCGGGCCTTCTCAAGGCCGGTGATCGCTCCGAGGAACCGCTTGCGACTGTGCCCCACCAATATCCCGGCGCCCAATCCCTGGAAATGGCGCAGGTGAGTGAGCACCTGCCAAATGCTGTCGCCCTGTACCCGAAACCCGATACCTGGGTCCACCAGTACGGCCTCGGGGGACAGCCCGGCCTCTTTTGCTGTTTGCATCATGCGCTGAAAAAATCCCCGAATATCCTCTAAGCGCAACGGCTCATTGGGCGACACACCCTGATTAAACATCCCGATGTAACCCGCCCCCGCTTCAACAGCTACCTGAGCTAAACGCGAATCGCGGGACAGTCCCCAGATATCATTAATGATATCGGCACCCGCATCCAGAGCCCATTCAGCCACTTCTGACTTCGAGGTGTCCACCGAAATGGGCACGTCGGGAAACTCTGCCCTGATAATCCGAAGCACCGGTCCAAGACGCATCCACTCTTCTCCCACAGAAATGGGGGTATGTCCGGGACGGGTCGACTCCGCGCCCAGATCCAAGGCGTCTGCTCCGTCGATCAGAAGCTGTTGGGCACGAGCAAGATGATATGCCGGGCTTTGCCACGCCGGGGAGCCATCGGAAAACGAGTCGGGGGTCACATTGATTATCCCAAGAAGGTGGGGGCTTTCGCCCAAAACCCATTCTCCCCGGCGAAATCGAAATGTCCGCGCCGTGGTCATTGGCTGAGACCCCAAACCCATTCTTCGGGCACATCGCCTGACCAACCCAACCCACGAACATTAACGGCTTGGTGCATACGAGACCAATTAGTCCTTTTGAGATTCAACCAGGAACTTACTTGCCCAACATGGTCCGAGCATCCGGCTTCCTTTAACAACAGGGCATAATAGGGATCATCAGCCAGCGTTCTCTCGATACCAATACGCTCCGCGATTTGCGTCCCGATCCAACAGGAGCGAATCGAGTGGCCCATAGGTTCGCCCTCGGTTAAGTCCAAGGCACGCGACAGACCGGCCATTAGTTCTGGCGATTCAATCCTTAGACCCACCGACAAAAATCCCCCTTTGTCATAGGATACCACCGTTTGACATCGGGGGCGAAAATCAGGCAGGCCGAACCGCCCAGAGAATCATGCGACGCTTGATAAAAAGACCATCTCTCACAAATTCCCGGGGGGCTTGAACACTGCGCATAAAGTGTAAAGCCCGGGAACCCTCGTCACTCTGGGGGACAACCGGCGCCAACCACTCGTCAAATGCCATCGCTTCTTCTGTCAGGAGCATCTCCAGACCGCTAAATCCCGACTCCAACAGCGCTGCATACCAGGCATCCGGGGAAAGTGCCTGGTTATGAGACGGATCGCGCAACCTCTCTAAATGATTAAGCCATCCTACCCCGTCCGTACTTCCGGTCATGTCCGAAATGCCAAGCCGACCGGTTTTATTCAACACACGATATGCCTGGCGCAAAAACGCCGCAATATCCCCAAAATGATGACACGCGCGCCGTGAGGTCAGGATGTCAAACGATCGGTCCTCAAACGGCAGCGACTCCGCATAAGCCATGACTTGATTCATCGTCAATCCCCGCTCATGAGCTCTGCGCATCGTGTCATCAAGCATCACTGGCGTGATGTCGGACACCGTGACCGAAGCTCCCAATGAAGCGAGTTGGATCGCCGTGTGGCCTCCACCGGTTGCTACGTCCAACGCCCTTTCCCCTGGGGCTACCTTAAGAGCGTTCACTAAGATTTCGAGATCGCGTCCACCGGCATGACGCGGACTCGTACCATAGGCTTCATGATGCTCGGTAAAAAACTCCCGCGGATCACTTGGCTCAGTCATTGGAATCCCTCCTCATGCCAATTACGATACGCCAAATTTTTGACTAATAGTTGAGAGGAATTTCTCTTTAACATGAGGAATATTTCATTCATGCCGACTTTACCCTTTACCTTGCGGGACCTGGAAATGCTCGTCGTGATTCACCAAACCGGGTCACTCAAGCAGGCAGCCAACCAATTGATGTGCACGCCATCAGCCCTTTCCCATCGCATGCGCGAGTTGGAGTCTCGCCTTGATCAGCTCTTAATTGAGAGGGGTCGTCCCGCTCGACTGACCCCCCAAGCTCAAAATCTGGTGGCCCGTGCTGAACCCATACTCCGTCTCACGGTCCAACTCGCCCAGGATCTAACACCCCGCCCGGAGATCCGGCGCATTGGGATGTCCAGCCTATTAGCGGCCGAACCGCATTTGGACGCAATAGCACATTTCGTTCAGCGGAGCTCGACCGAATACAGCATTCAGACCGGTCGGTCCGCTGATATCGACGAATGGGTTGCCCAAGGCATCATCGATGTCGGGCTAGTGCGTTTAGAACGCGCTAGGCCCGATCTCCACTATCAGGTCATCCTGGAAGATCGCTTGGTGGTGGTCGGACACCAGGCGGCCACCTGGAATCGCACCCCTTGGGTTCTCTTTTCAAACCGGATGGGCCATGGCAAGGCCGTTAACCAGGCCTTAGCCGATGCTGGCATCATGATTAAGCCTAAAGTGGTCACGGATTCGTTTACCGTAGCACTCAGGTTTGTGCAGGACGGTTGGGTTTCGGTTTTCCCCTGGTCGTTGGTGGGTCCTTTCATCGCCCACGAACAATTGATCGAACTTCAGATCCCTAACGTCCTCTGGCCTTATCGTCGCACGGCAGTGGTCACCCGTCCATCACCACCAGCCTGGCTGCCCGTATTCATGGCCGAGCTTAAGCGGCAGCACTCTGTCTAGAATCGTGCACCGGTAACTCGGGCGATTTGTGTCATTGACGGTGTTCCGGTATCCTCGAAGGCAAGGTAGGTGCTCTTGATTGGATAAGACTCTGGAACGTGGCGGCTGGAGCTTTATGGCTCGAGCTTGGCTCATTGCCTTCATCACGGTCATCGCCATGGAATTCTTCGTCCCAGCCATCGTCGTCATCCCGCTCCAACGCTTCGGCGTCCATCTCGCCCAAATTGCCCAGGGATGGGGACATGTGGCCTTTGGCTTATACAGTGAGCTATCGTACGGACTCGCGGCCGCCTTGGCGTGGCACGCCGTCCAGCATCGCTGGTGGATGGGCGGACGGTGGCGCTGGAACCTTTTTGGTAAAGGTATTTTGGGCGGAGTAACAGTCGCCATCGCCACTTCTTTGGCAGGTGCCGTGATATTAAAGATTTTTCGACATCCCCTGCCGTCTGATGTGAAAGACCTCATCGGCCCCGTGGGTCCGCATCCGCATGCCTTAATCGCGCTGTTGGTGGTACTGTTGTTCGTCGCGCCGGTGATGGAAGAATGGCTATTTCGAGGCGCATTGCAAACCAGTCTCACTCAGGCCGTCGGCACACCGGTCGCGGTCGCCTTCGTCGCCTTGTTATTCGCGGGAATCCATGAGTTGGATGCAGCCCACCCGCTCAGGCAGCCCTGGATCTGGACGTCCATCCTCCCGCTTGCGGCAGTCTTAGGGATTGTGCGGGCCAAAACCCGGTCTATGAGCGGTAATATTGGGATTCATTGGGGATTTAATGCCTGGGGCGTTTTTTGGATTCTCTGGCCGCTTTGGCATTAAGGCAGATTTAACCGGTCCAACGCCAGACTTGACGTGCAAGCGGTCGGTACTCACGAATACGATACGTCGTTGGAGTGGATTGATCCAAAAGCACCGCTCCCGATGCTAGCACCCGACCATAAGTGGCCGCGTACACCGGCACCGCCGCAATGGGTATATCGGATTTCACCTGGCCATGGCTGTCAATGGCCAAGAGGCGCGCTTTGTGTGCCATGTGGATATTGGTCGCCAGAAAAATCCAACCGCGTGCGTCAATGCCTAAAAAGTCCGTGTGATAGAGGGGTTGGGGCACGCGAATGGTGATATGACCCAGCGATAGTCCATTAGCGGTGTAGATATGGATCACCCGCTCCGAATGGACCGATTCCTCTGGCTCGACATAGATGCTGCCATTCGGAGCCACCTGAAAGTTCTTAATAGAGGGGCCCGTAAACCGACCCATGAGAGGCTTGAGCCCGCCACGGTCGACATGCGAGGCAGCCAGCGATCGAACAAACTGGCCGCGGTCATTATATTCGTCAAGCCGCGTGGAAAACGTACCCTGGCCGAACCTGACCCATTCGACCAAAATGCGCTGATGGAATGCAAAGCTAACATGCCATATAGCTTTCGAATAGCCCCGTCGATGCGGTAGGGAAATAACCTTTTTGATCTGACCCGTCTTTGCTAACCACAGTGTTAATGCCCGATTATCGGCTATAAGCACCTGCCCTTTTTTGTTGATGGACAGGTCTTCTACCATGGCACCAGGCAATTCCCGCATAGTGACGCCGCCGCGGCGAAAATACAACAACCGTTGATGATAGGTGTCGGCCACCACAGTAACCCGGCCATTAGAGGCAAATGTCAGAGGTCCGTAATGCCGTCCATCAATACCTGTGGTCCGCCCGGCTTGATCGGGCAAAGACCCAAAAGGTACGCTTGCCACCCAAGGTCCCGCCATGATCTTCGTCACGGTGACACGGTGAAACCTCGACAATCCTAGCAAAATCGAGAGGAGTATCGCTCCCATGACAATCCACTTGATGCGCCGTACCACGCCCATCCCCCCATCGCTTAACACTATGCGGTCAAGCCTGGAGTAAAAACACCGCCAAAGAATTTGAATGGTGGAGTTAACCCCCGAGGAGAGATCGTCAACAACTTCTATTTCGAACGAATGCCAATACTCTACAACGAAACGGTGACTTTTGCTGAACCGAAGCCCGTTACTCCCACGATCACCGAGCTGGCAACGCATGACTCGAATGTCATAAGGTTTGTGTCAATAGGAGTTATACTAAAGCTCGAGTCGGCCGAAATACTTCAAGATTGGCTGTCAAAACATCATGAACTCTCCCGCCACCTAACCCTAACGGGTTGAGGTGGGGGTTTGTGGGATCACTCCGAGAAGTTCCTGGTTCTGCGACCTATGCATGCCCGTCTCTGACGGATCACGTCTTATGTGAGTCTCCCCCCCTCGTCAGGGATTCGCGAGGCTCACAGGCGTGACTTCGGACCGCTCCGGCCCTAGGTTCTGAAATATCTGCGTAGTTTTGTGAGGTTTCGTGAGCGGATCACCGGAAAGAAGTTTTTTGATCCCTCGCCCTGCGCTCACCACGGCCGCATTGTGGTCTGCATTATCGGCCTGTCCACAGCGTTGACAGACAAACTCCGCCTGTGAGGGCCGATTGTCCGGGAAAGTGACTGTGCAGACGGCACATTCCTGCGAACTATACGCGGGGGGGACGGTGATGACCCGCTTGCCTTGACGCAGCGCTTTATAGGTGGTAAACGAGACGACTTGTCCCCAAGCCGACGATAAGAT
>JAJZXX010000015.1 GCA_021806205.1 Bacillota bacterium
GTCAGGCCAGCGCTGCGAAAACAAGTAATCTTGACAGGCTTCATCCGTGCCAAACTGTTTGATCCACTCCGGCAACGTCACGTCGCATCATCTCCACAGCACCCGTATATTTACCTCAATATTACCACCATCCCTCCACTCAAGGAGATCGCCCTGACGTATCTTTCTATGTATGTTCGAATTTTAATGCACTAAGAAGGCCTATGGCCGTGCTAATGGCAAGACCCCTGTTCCCAGACGGTAGCCTCACCGCCAACTTTCAAAGTGCTGTTCTAAAACGAGTGCTTCCTACTTGTAGTGTGCCAGATGGCCTTCTTTGGTCATCCGTTGAAATGCTGCCAGCACTTCATGTATCGCAGCGCGTGCTCAGCTGCGCAACGCACCAGCCGTTGAGATCGCGGGGTCACTCATAGCCATAGGATTCAAGAAAGAGACTAAACAGATGACCTCATATTGGCGCCAATCCGGGTAAGAGAGCTGCCATTCGGGGGATCCCGGAGGCCGGAACTCTTCGGTGACATCATGGTAGTGCCGCAAAAGGTGGGCGAATGCTACCACGACCCACAACATGAGCCGCAGGATGTCAGGATAGCGGTCGCCCGCCACGACACTGGGAATAAAAGCAAAAATTTCCCTCGGGCCTCGTCAATACCCGAGATTTGCAGCACCCTGCAAGTATAGTTCGATTCCTGGCTGCCACTTGCGCCCTGATAGCCAAATTTCATGGGCATGTTCTTTAAGAAAGTCGCGGGTGAATCATTACCCGTTCAAAAGCATGAGGACAAAAAGGGCGGCACCATGAGGCCAAAGCCTCGGGTGGGCAAGGGAAGGGGTTGAAACAACTTGCCTCGTACGCGGCAGGGGTGCCCCGCCAGGTACCCGACCATTGGGCCGCCCTATAGTCCTTCAATAGGGATAACGCTTTGAAATAGCGATGGGTTTCATCCCAGGTGTCTTGTGAGTGGGGTCCTGGGCGCGAACTGGCCGTAAAGTCTGTATGAATGCTTTGCATCTCTATAGCCTAGTTATAATATAGGATTACTGGGCCTAAATCGAGGAGGATCCGGGATTGGTTATTATTGCGCTCTTTGTTGTTTACACCCTACTCCTAATATGGATCGGTCATCGGCCACCACAAAACTTTGCGGCGTTTCGTGATGGCGCGGAAAAGGTATCTCCTCGGGCGGTCTTCTTTATGGTGAGTGCACTGTGGAGTTCTTCCCTCATTGTTGTCCAAATTGATACCGCGTATGCTAGCGGAATAAGTGCCCTATGGTATGGAGTGAGTGTGTCCGTTATGTCCATGATGGTTTCGCTACTCATTCCTTGGTTTCGTCGACATCAGTACCACTCGAATTCAGCGCTATTAGGCCAAGTTTTTGGACCGCGCGTGAAGCGTTTTTCTGGGATGGTGATTGGAGCGACCTTTCCCGTTTTTGCTCTCTCAAATGCTTTGGCAGCCGGAGCTTTTCTGCATGTGGTGTTAGGCTTGGCATTATGGCTGACTATGAGTATGACCACCGGGGTACTCATTCTCTACATCCAGTTTGCCGGGATGATGTCGCTGGCAGCCACGCAAGGACTGAATTTCGCCGTGGTGCTGATGGGCTTGGTCTTTGCGGTATTTAAACTGGGACCTATGCACGTGACAACATCGCCGAGTCTCGGACCGGCGTTCTGGAACTTGGGCGGGATCGGTCACGGATTGATTTGGGTTTGGTTCGGCATGAACACCTTAAACGTTTTTGCCGCACAAGCAGAAATTCAAGCGGTCTCAGCCGCGCGTGATGTGAGACAGGCCCAAAAGGCGGTATGGTGGTCGACGTTGTTGCTATTGATCATTATTGCCGTGAGTACCTGGATTGGTATGAAAACGCGTCTTCTCATCCATAATCCACGCATCGACGGATTAGTGGCCTTTGCGAAAGTAATGAGTATCAACAGCCCGACCTGGTTCATCATGCTGCTCGGACTTGGCGTTTGGGCACTGGCATTGGCGTGGTGCGGGCCGTTACTGTTTTCTGGGGCTACGAGCTTAGGCGCAGACGTCATGGCCCATATTCATCGCGTCCGTTGGACCAAGGTTGCTTTAATCATCGAAGGAATCCTTATGGTGCTGTACGGAATCTGGCGCCCCCAAGAAGTGGCCTGGTGGAGAGTGTTCGGTCTGACCCTGCGCAACGCAACTGTCGTGGGGCCCACGGTAGCGGCATTTCTTTGGGACGATTTGCCGGCCGGGGCAGTTCTTTTCTCTATGATATCGGGTGTGTGCGTCGGTCTTGGTCTCAATGCTTGGACAGGTTTTTCGTACACACATTTCTTAGGGGGTGTAAATCCCATGTGGGCAGCCGCTTCGACCAGCTTTGTGGTATTGGCTAGTTGCCGTCTTGGGCAGTATCGTCAATGGTGGTTTTTAGCGTGGAGGCTCGCCTTGGAGGGGGGATCGGCGACATGGGCCATTAGTGCCATGGCGCGTCACGATAGCGGGCTTTTGGGCGTGGTGGTGCTGCTGATGGGGCTTGCACTGGTGGCGGTATCTTGGATGATTACCCCCGGGCCATCTGCCGATAGCAGTGCGCGTTGTGTTTCGTAGATGCATCCATAGTTGAAAAAACCGCAGGCGATAGGTTCTGTCGCGGTCTGATAAGGCCACGCACGTCTGCATATTGGGTCAGGGACATCCAGGGCTTGATCTCAGACCAATTTATGCTTCATGCCAATCCCCTTGAACACCGCCTTAGTTCGGGAAACCGTATAACTCGCGGCACGCCAGCCTTTTGTTGCCAGAATTGGCCTGAAAAGCACTAGTGTCACGTTCGACTAATCCCTAGCCAAGACTTCGGAATATTCCGCAGGAACTGCGCCTCCGTTCGGCGAAGTGCTCTCAGAGGGCCGCGAACGGAGGTGACGGCATGGGTCTGCTCAGCGTGAATGCTGCCGATCATCACGCCTTGCATGCCCTCCGTCCGGGCCACGTCGACATCGCAAGTGGTGGCTCAGCGCGCTCGGATCATCTTAAGGGCGACCGACCCCGACGTGTATAGTGACCGGCAGGTCGCCCGGGAACTGGCCGTGCATCATACCACCGTCCACACGTGGCGAACCCGGTTTGTCGCCCGACGGATGGCACATCCTGAGGGCAGCGTTCAGCATCTGCTCGACGACGCGCCCCGCACGGGGCGCCCCCTAACCTATGGACCCGATGAGCGCATGGCGATGGCCGTCTTGGCTTGTCAGCCGCCGGAGGAGATCAGCCAATGGTCGATTCGGGATCTCACGGCCGCCATCCACGAGCAAACCACCTTGCGCCCCGCGCCCTCGACCGTGTGGACCGTCTTGGATGAGGCCGCCGTCAAACCCCATAAACAGACGATGTGGCTGAACAGCCGCGACCCGGATTTCGCGATCACACAACAGGTGATTACCAATCTGTACCGCGAGATACCCATGGTCGGTCGGGTCATTCTGAGTCTCGCAACCACCAACGGAGTTCTACTACTGCCTTAGCGTCCATGTCCATGCCTCTACCATAGAGAATTGATCCGCCGACGACAATGCCTCAGATGCGCCCTACTCGTCATCGGTGGCTAAGGACTAACCGAACGTGCCACTAGCGAGGCGCCAAGCGACGATCCCAGACCATTTGGCCTAGTGGCAACATTAGGGAAACAGGTCGCCCAGTTACTGCCCTCTCGGGGGCGAAAGCGCACGTTGCTGGAGGGGCGCGAGGGAGTGCCTAAGAGCCGACGCTTAGTTGGCCGCCGAGATCGTGGACTTGGACGGCAAAAAAATCATTGTGGTGGAATTGCGGTCGCTGGCTTTGGGGTATATACTTGATATATATCAACATCACGCAGGAGGCGGTTTCGTGGACCGAGCGAAAATCTTCCAGTCTGGACGCAGCCAGGCTGTTCGTCTACCCAAGCAGTTCCGGTTTGGCGGTTCGGAAGTGTTTGTGAAACGGGTCGGTAAGGCGGTCGTGTTATTGCCCACGGATGATGCGTGGGATTCCCTGGCCGCGTCGCTGGATTTATTCTCGGACGACTATATGGTCGAACGTCAACAACCTTCGGCGCAGCAACCCCGTGAGGAACTGCCCTGATGCGGTATATGTTGGATACCAACATCTGTATCTATCTCATCAAAAACCGGTCAGATCAGGTGCTTCATCGCATGCGCGGCTTGCACACAGGCGAGGTAGGGGTCTCCATTGTCACGGTGGCTGAGCTGCAATATGGTGTGTCGAAGAGCCAACAGAAGGAGCGAAATCAGGTGGCACTCGAGGCATTCTTGTTGCCGCTCGAGATCGCGGATTTTTCGGTGGACAGCACGTTGGCCTATGGAGAGATACGGGCTGACTTGGAGAAACAGGGACGCCCTATCGGGCCCCTCGACACGCTCATCGCGGCGCATGCACGATCCCTGGATGTTCGGCTGGTTACCAACAACACGCGAGAGTTTGCTCGCGTGCCAGGGTTGCGCGTCGAAAACTGGACATCGACCTGATCCCCTCTCGGAGTCCGCGCCCCGCACGGTCAGGCCCAACACCACCTGCACAGCGAACCCTAAAGTCGGTCTCGCGGCAACAATTCCGCGGGTCCTAAGCCGTTGCTGCTTCCGACGCGCATCAGGGGTAGAGGGCCTCTGAATTCGTGCAAAAGTTCACTACACAAATCACGCACTTTCGGGGGCGAACATTCCCACAAGAATGCTGGCCCATCGGGTATCCATTCGTTCACACGAGCGGTGACAACCGGGGGTGATCGTGACAGAATGGTTGGCAAATACTGCTACAAATGACAAAGGTGGTTGCCATGTCTGTAGATCGTCATTGTGCGCGTGATTTGGCGTTGCCCCGATATCGGGAGGAGCTGGTGGCCGCCATTACCCGAGACGTGACCACCGACCCCCGGGTTCGCGCCGCGTTTGTGGGAGGATCGTTGGGAGCCGGCGATGTGGACCTCTATTCGGACATTGACCTGCGCATCGTGGTTGATGCTGAGGATGTGGACGACCTTGTGGCGAACAAAACGGTGCGCCCTCAGCGGTGGGGGTCCGTCCTCTTCTACGAAGATTTGGGTCCGCGCGTTGCCCATACGATCGCGCATTTCGAGGGGTTCATCAAGGTCGATTGCTTCTATTACCGTGTCCCCGAGGTGACGCCATCCCTCGCCTTGCAAAACATCCGCATTCTCCACGATCCCGAGGGCCTCGGGGCGACGTGCTCCGTCGGTCCCAGTCGCTCGTCTACTATCCGTCGGCGACCGAGGTGGAACGCTGGCGCTATAAAGTGCTGGCCTACGGACATGAGGTCTACCGGCGGTGTCGGCGCGGGGAATTATCCTATGCACGCCAGATGATCATCGGACTCGCCGGCTATGCGATGGCGGGGTGGCACATGGAAGCCGGGCGTTGGCCAGACCTGTGGGCGGACTGGGCGAAAGCGCAAGGGCCCCGGTCGGTCTTGAGCTCGTGGCAACAAAATTTGCTCCGTGCGTGGCACCCGGCGTGGAGCGGGCCGGCCATGTTGGACCTGATGGCCACAATGGAACCGGAACTATCCCGCCTGAACGATCATCTCAGTGAGTTGACCGGATGCGATCCGGACCACCGGGTGTGGCAGCAAGCGTGGGAAATGGTGACGTAATGGGCTGAGAATCAGCTACACCCGGGGCGAGAGTGCATCATGCCTGGTCCGTTTTTATAGGCAGGTATTGGCTGACGCGCCTATAATGGTGCTGAGCAAAACAGGAAACATGGCGTCGGAGAGCCCCGGGCCAACCCCCACCGCATCCACACCGCTCACAGTTCCCCCTGCGCCGGCCATTGCCCCAACCTCCCCGCTATTGCCTTTGAGCACCGTGAGGCGTAAATTGGCAACCATTTCGTCGGCCGCGT
>JAJZXX010000243.1 GCA_021806205.1 Bacillota bacterium
GCCCCGTGGGAATAATGGCATAGTGCCCGGCCGTCGCCACCGCCGTGTCATTGACCATGCGCGGGAGCCGTTGGCGCAACTCCGCGTGAATCTGGGACTTGATGCCCGCGGCGCCCACCGTTAACCCCGCCACCCGCTGTCCGACCGTCTTGGCCACTTCGCCGGTAACGACGCGCGCCTCGGTGCGCGGATAGCTGGTCAGATGCTGGTCGTAAAGACTTTGCGCGGCATCCAAGGTCTGCTGGGCCGTAAGCCCCAGCCGGCGGTTTGCCTCTTTTTGGAGATCATTCAGATTGAAGAACAGCGGCGGTTTGACCGTCACCCGTTTGGTCTCCACACTTTCAATACGTCCGGCCGTCCCGGGCGGGACTTTTTGGGCCAGGGCCTGAGCGGCCGCTTCCGTCGCCATCCGGCTGGGATGTTCCTCCGGGTTCCCGTGCCACACCCCCGTGTACGTACCGGCCGCCGCTTCGAAGTCGACCGCCAGTTCCCAATAGGGCACGGGTTGAAATTGGCCGATGGCCAAATCGCGGTCGACCAGTATTTTGAGTGTTGGGGATTGCACCCGGCCGACCGACAGCGGCTGTCCGGGTTGCCCATGGCGGAGCGAAAAGGCCCGGGTGGCATTCAGCCCCACCAGCCAGTCCGCTTGAGCGCGCGCCTGGGCGGCTTGGGCCAATGCGTCATAGGCACGACCGGGTTTCATGGCGCCCAAGGCGGTGCGAATCGCGGAGGCCGTGTTTTCGGAGAGCCACAATCGATCCACGGGTTTTTTCACGGCGGATAAGTGGTAGACATAGCGGAAGATGAGCTCCCCTTCTCGGTCGCCGTCACAGGCATTGACGATGCGATCCGCCTTCGCCATGAGGGTCTTGATGAGGGTCAAATGACCGGTCGTCTTCGGAATGGCCGTCAATTGAAACCGATCGGGCAGCATGGGCAATGTCGCCCACGACCATCGCTTCCACGCCGGATCATACTGATCGGGGGCGGCCAGGGTGGCCAAATGCCCATAAGCCCAGGTCACGGTATCGGCCCCCACCGTGACATAGCCGTCGTGTTTTTGGGGTGTTCCGAGAGCCCGCGCGATATCCAGGGCCACGGAAGGTTTTTCGGCCAAAATGAGACGCATGACGACACCTCCGGATACTGGATTGTTGGGGTCACAATGATTGGTACGTAAAAAAGGCCCACCTTGGTCCGCGGCGGCGAGAGGCGTGGTGGGCTCTGTTAAGATGAGGTCGCAGATTCCCGAAGGGGTAGTCATCAGTATAGTTGATGGCCCTTGGGTTTCTGCCCCGAACGCCGCGGCGAAGGGAAGGTTGGAGCGAAGAGGATAGGATCACCGTCACGAGATTTGGTGTCGGTGCGGTCTACCGCCGCTACTCAGGCTCGTACTCTTCTTCGGGTTCATCTTTGCTGGCTTCCTGTGGGGTGTTTTGCGGTGCACGGCAATACGATGTACACGTTTGAATGATGATCTCTAATGGCGGGGTCTTTGGGAGTTTTTGGAGCACCCAGTACGTTTCATACTCCATGCGATTATTCGTACTCATGGCACGCTGCTCGTCCAGGCCAGGGAATGCCCGTTGAATGACCGCGGCATCGCGGGCTCGATAGATCTGGTCGCGGGCGGATGCTGGCATATTGGTGACATCCCAGTTCAAGTCGAATCCGGCCTCGGCCGCGAATTGACGTGTAAACGTGCGTAAGGTCCGGCTGTTGCCTTCCGAAAAGGGGTGAAGATAGTCTAAGTCGGCATAGAACTCCGCCATCCGCTTCGCGAATTGTGGCAACAGGAGTCCGCGAAAAGCCTCTGGCCCGCCAGACCCGTCCAGCACCCGGTTCAGACCGGATTCGATCAATGCGCGCGGCGCATACGGGACATAATACGGATCGCCCGACTCTAGCTCCCGGGCCTTGACCCACGCCGAGGCGTCCCGACGAAACCGTCCCGGTCCGTGGTGCGGCAAATCTTGAAAGATGCGGCGGTGGACCTCACATAGGTGGGCGGTATCGAACCGACCCATGACCGGGCTCTCCACCAATTCAGAAATGCGGTTGGCTGTTAGCCATCCTTCATCACTAGGTGGTTGAGCCATGGGCTTTTTTCAATACCATAGCGTTGAGCTGCGCACGATTGATTTCTCCACAGATGTATCGAGCGAACACGGCCTCAGCGTCCGGGCTCAGATGAAACCCTTCTAGCGCCACGCTGTTGCGGGCGAACCGCACCGCCTCTTCTCGTCGGGCGCGTTCCTGCTCACTGATTACCGGTATGGTTTTCATCAGGTGCCTTCCTCCTTCATTAAGTATACCACCGCTCGATTGGCTCTATCGCTCCCTAGCGTGCTCCCTCGCCATCCTCTCTTCCACAGCCTTCCGAATGTAAGCCATGCGGGATTCGCCGGCAGCTTTGGCAGCCGCGTCGAGTTGGGCGCAGATTCCCGAAGGGGCAGTCATCAGTAAAGTTGACGGCCCTTGGGTCTCTGCCGCGGACGCTGAGGCGAAGATTAGAGCGAAGAGGGTAGGAAGACTAGTCACGAGTTTAGGGGTGGGGTGCATTTGAGCAGCTTCCGCCACTGTGGCGGAAGCTACGACAAGAGTTAATTCCGACATTTTGTCGGGATTATTTCCCATAATTGGGATTGGCCGCCATGAGCTTACTCCGCCCGGCACGTTTGCTGCGTAGCGCGTGGGTGCCGGGGCGAATCGGGCAGGCACGCGCCGCTGGGGTGAAACCGTTTCGGGGCGACCCGCTATTATGATTAATTGACATGGTTTACCCCGGTGGCTCCAGGGGAACCACCCTTTTCGTGTCTGTTTTATAGCGTGAACTGCAGCTTTGGAATCTCGACCAGGGTCCGCCCTGATACCCGCTCGCGCATGAGGTCTTTGCCTAAACTGAACGCAGAAATGTTCACGGTCAGACCGGCGAACCCAACATCCGGCAACTGAGGGCTCACGCTGTAACGCTTGAGCATCGCATGTTGCCCCGTATACCCGCCATTCCGCCCCACCCGATAGCCCGGCATCGTGGCTTGGAGGTCCAAAAGGCCGAGATACGTCGAGGGGTTAGTGTCCAGCCAGTCCGCGATCAGATCCATCTCCGAACAGTTAGCGTATTGCGTGTACGGCGTCACGGTCACTCGAAACCCGTCAATGACCCGCGAGCGCATAATGGGCACCGTGAATAGGCCGGGGCCCTGGATGTTAGGCTTTTCATCTTTTGGAGGCTCGGGTAGCATGAGAACTCCTTTCCGCAAAACACGTCCTGGGCCTGGGCCAGAACCTGCACCCTAATGCCCCAGCATCGTGGCCAAAGTTGATTTGACGAGAGGCAACGACCCATACGTGCCAATGACCGTATACGTCGCGGTACCATTATAAATCGACGCCGACACAAGAGGCATGTTATCCCCGCACCTGGTTGACAAGCTATTGGCTGGTATGTGCGTTAAGGCTGTACCCTTCGTCGGTGTTTTGTGGGCCTACCATGAGCGGTCGCCCACCCCGGCCTTCAATCAGCAAGAAATACGGATCCTACGGATTGTCGTCGATTGTGTTCGGAGTGGTACTTCTCCAGCCTAAATTCGGTAGGCTCCCCCCAACACAAATGTCTGGACAATCCAGGCCACCACCTTATCGTCATTCAGCGATATGATTTCTTGAGTCCCATCGATGTCACCGGGGATGTGACGACTCTGAGCCACCAGCACCGGACCATTCAACGTTCTCCACCCGGTGTTGTAGTCCACGAAGACTGGCACAAGAGGGTGCCCTCGAAAGGGGAAGTGCACGTTGGGAGGGCGTTCCCGGGTAGGCTCGGCGTCAATAAAATGATAATGGACCCATCGATAATGGTGAGAGCACGACACGATTTTGTTCGAATCTCCGTCCCAGCGTAGGACTTCCCGTAAGTCAAGGGGCGTTTTTATCTTCAAAAAGACCTCGGTCGGGTTTTGCCCGGGTTCGATCAAAACTGCTCGAACAACGTCGCCTTCTGACATCACACACCCCTTTCGTTTGAAGACACCACTGCACCACTGCCGCTAATATTGTCGGACGCCCCGTTTGCCTAACGGTCAAAGGCACTGCTTGTACCAAACGCGAATATAATTTTTTGGTCGATAGTTCACATCATTGCCTGTGTGTTAGTCCGACAAAAGTAATCCGACGGAGCCGACTTAGACGTTGAGATATTAGTTTAGCCAGGAAGGGAATACGTTCTTGCCGTACTGATTCGTCGTGATATCGACGCCAAAGGTATCACTCTGTATACCGTCGATGTTTTGGTTCACCTCAAGCGGAAACGCAGTATGAACCTGCCACTTGCCGGTCGAACTATTTTTGTCTAAGTAACAGACCACCGTGACCACGTCCAAAGGATTCGAGGCAGGGCTGAAGTTGCCGGCAATGTACTCATACTGGCCGGCTGCGTAATTACCTATTTGGGAGGGATCGGCCACGATGTCCTTGAAGGCACCGCCCTCCGGACCCTGATATCCGTGGGCCATCGCGATGTGCAGCAAGCCGTAACCGTTACTGATGTTATTAGGATTTTGGGCGCCGTAGTAGAGAGTGATGGTCTTACCGGCAAGTGGACCGAATCCCTGCACTGTTTGCCATAGTATGGAGGTCGGGTCCCCGCCGCCACCCCCGCCGACTGTTTGGGGAGCAGTAGGAGGCGAGGCCGCAAAGACGCTTCCGCCAGCGGATAAAGCAAGAAGGGCCACTCCTGCGGCCATCGCGACAACTTTGGTCGTCTGCTTAATCATAATTACGTGCCACCTTTCGATATAGATTTAGAGCTATCAAATGATAAATTCTCCATTAAAGAGGCAGTTCCTGCCTTATACGTGGCGCATTCGCCCGACGTGGCCCGACAGGATGCGACAAGTAGCAAGAGTCTACCCCCACCACGGTTCGACTAAAATCTTACTAACTACCTCGACCGTCCCTCGCCATCCGCTCTTCCACGGCCTGACGGATATACGCCATGCGGGATTCGCCGGCAGCTTTGGCAGCCGCGTCGAGCCGGTTGCGAATTCCCGAAGGGGCAGTCATCAGTATAGTTGACGGCCCTTGGGTCTCTGCCGCGGACGCTGAGGCGAAGGTTGAAGCGAAGGGGGTAGGGTTGTCGTCACGAGTTTAGGGGTGGGGTGCATTTGAGCAGCTTCCGCCACTGTGGCGGAAGCTACGACGGAGTTAATTCCGACATTTTGTCGGGATTATTTCCCATAATGTGGCTGGGCCGCCATGAGCTTACTCCCGCCTGGCACGTTCGCTGCGAAGCGCGTGGGTGCCGGTATGGTGGATCACAATAGGCCGTCCCGATGGCGAAGTGCCCCCCTTCGGAGATCGACGACCGCAGGGTGGGCGACAGCCGTTTCGGGACGAACCCAGTCTAAACCCAGCCTACCTCATTACCGGTACCGAGGCATCTCTTTCATGCGCGCTGGTCTAATTCCCGTTTCGCGTCCTGACTGATACGTTCGGCGACCCACGCATTTAAACTTTTGTCTGCCTGTTTGGCAGCGAGCGCTACGAGGCGATGTTGATCGGGACTGAGTCGCACCACGAATTTCCCGGAATAAGGGGGGGCCGGGGTCTCTCCACGTTGTGCGCAAAATGCCAAGTAGTCCTCGACGGATTCACGAAACGCTTGGTGCAGGTCTTGGACGGATTGCCCTTGAAAAGTAATGACATCCCGCGTGTTCAGCACTTCACCATGGAATACGTCCCCTTCATCATCAAACTCAACCCTGGCCAGATATCCTTTATACTGCATCATCCGGTGTCACCCCTGCTTCCGTTAGAAATCTTCTCATGGATTTGATGGCTCCTTTGTCCGTCTCCGGCCGCGGATGCGGCCGATGAAAAACCGCTCGCACTCCA
>JAJZXX010000152.1 GCA_021806205.1 Bacillota bacterium
TATCCCACACTAAAAACCACGCCACAACCTGAAGAACACTCGATGAGCAAGAGCCAAGATGTAGAGCCAATGTCCAGCAAATATGGCTATTCGTATGTTGAAATTTCAGGTCTCCTATCTGCCGGTTACCGAAGCGGCTCTGCCGCTCATGAAGAGTTACTATACTTCTCATCCGTATCAAAAGATTGCGGCCAATTCGCTGATGTCAGCTCGCGAAATGCCGCCCGTACCTAACTTTGATGAAGCGGTGGGGGCGCTGGCGAACGCCATTTCGGAAGCGACCATCGGACACCAATCAGTGGGAACTGCACTGGCAAATGCGCAGACCACGGCCGTCAAGGATCTGGCCCATTGAGTCAGGCCAGGGAGGAGGGAGCCCGATGATCAAGGGGTACACCAGTGAATCCTCTACCATGGCCCCGGCACTGCATGTCGTGACGGGTTCGCCCCGGCGCCGCCCCCACCGTCAGCGGCCATGGTGGCAGTGGGTGATCGGGGCAGTACTGATTGTCGTGTTCCTCTTTCCTTTCTATTGGGTGATCGTCACGTCACTGAACGGCAGTAATCAAGTCCTTCAGTTTCCGCCCGTGTTGCTGCCGCACGGCGCCTGGGGTAACTATGTGCGTGCCTGGACGGAGGCTCCTTGGCTACGCTACTTTGCCAATACCATATTTATTGCGGGATCGACCACAGTTCTCGTATTGGTGACATCCATGCTGGCGGGATTTGCTTTTGGCACCTTGGCCTTTCCGGGCAAGGCCGTCCTATTCGCAGCGATGATTGGGATGATGATGATCCCTCAAACTGTGTTGTTGATCCCTGACTATTTGATACTGCGGATACTGCGGGACTTGCATTGGTTAAATACGTATTGGGCGCAGATTGTGCCATGGGGCGCCTCGGTATTTGGCATATTTTTGTTGCGGCAGTATTTCTTGACCTTTCCCACGGAACTGTACGAAGCGGCCCAGTTGGATGGGGCATCACGGGGGCGCTTTCTTTGGCGCATTGCACTTCCCCTGGCTAAACCGGTGGTGATTACCATTTCTCTGTACGTTTTTTTGGGATCGTGGAACAGCTTTCTCTGGCCCTACATTATGACCTCCACCTCATCGGTCCAGCCCATCGAGGTAGGACTGGCGACCTTCCTGGGCACCAATGGAACGGACTGGACAGGTCTTTCCGCTGCGGTGGTATTTACCACACTGCCGGTGATGGTGTTGTTTCTGGTGGCCCAAAAGCAGTTTATGGCAGGGGCTTATGCCGCGACGGGTGGTACAAAAGGGTGACGGGCTGCAGAGTGACAACAACATCGTGGGTTGGGGAGGCCGTGGTTTGATTTGAGCACAGTACTTATTTTTGACGTGGATGGCACCCTCTATCGCGGCGATGATCCGTACAGATATTGTGCTCCGGCTATCTGCCGGAACTGGACGCGTGACCATCGTGTGCGATACCTCCAGAACGTGGACGCGTATTTAGGAAGGTCCATAAGGGTTAGTGTGGAAGATCCGTGGGAAGCGTTGGTCGATTTGGCCCGCACTTATGATCCGAATCGCTCTGCATCGCAAGAGATCTTTTTGGAGACCCAAAAGTTTATGGTGAGCGATGCGTGCCCACTCGAAGTACCTAATGGCCTGAGGACGTTTCTCAAGGAGGTATCGGGCCAGGTGGTTTTGGGATGTGCATCTAATAGTCCTCGGGACTCAACCTGGGCATTGCTTAGACGTTTAGGATTGGTCGATTACTTCGACCTGGTGGTGCCGGAAGCCAAGAAGCCCGACGGACTGATGGCTGCGGCCGAGCAGATAGCGGGCCAGTCCGTCACACCCGGCGATACGCTGTCGATCGGCGATAATTATCGCAACGATATTGCTCCGGCGGTGCGGGCCGGGTGGGATACGGCTTATATCCATGCCTACGGAGGTGAGCGGCGTCCGTGTACTGTGCAAGGGCAGACGGTCGAAGAACTGCTCCCCTTCCTACATCGGTGGGTTCAGACTCGGAAAGGACGTGATAACCATAGCTGACATAAGCTTTTGGGGCGGAGTGGGGGTCATTGGATCAAGCAAAGTTCTCATCGAGCAGGGAGAGTGGCGCGTTCTCCTCGACTTTGGGCTTGACTTTCAGCCGGGGGCGGGACTGTTCCGGGGTTCGGTGAGACCACGCCCTGGCCAGATCCTCAAAGATCGCCTGCGTGTTGGCGGGGCACCCTGGATTCCCCACCTCTATCGTGCCGATGCGATGGCCGGTCTCGATCTGGCTGGGGGCAGTGATGGACACACGGCCCTCTTTATCACCCACGGTCATATCGATCATGTGGGCCTTACGGGGTGGGTCGACCCGGATATTCCGATTTACGCCTCGCCTGAGACCCAACGGTTGTTAGAAGCGCTTAGCGACAGTGGCCAGGGCACCGAAGGAGGGCAGGCCAAGGTTCAGGCCTTGCAAGCCGGTGCCCCATTGGATTTTGGCCCGTTCCGGATTACGCGTTATCCGGTTGACCATGATGTGGTAGGAGCCTCGGGGTACAGCGTGGAGACCGATGACGGAATAGTGGCCTTCACGGGGGACATTCGTCTGCACGGCCGGCACCCGGACAGGAGTTTACACTTTGCCGAACAAGTGCAGGGGGCTCGAGCTTTGGTGATTGAGGGAACGACGCTGTCTAGCGGATTTCGTCATGCCCAAAAACCCGAATGCGACGTCGACCGAGAGTTTGAGAATTGTCTGGCGCACACCCCCGGGTTGGTTTGGATGACAATGTATCCTCGCAATTTGGAACGTGTCGAGGCGTTTTTAGCGATAGCACGTCGGTATGATCGCACTATCTTATGGCCAGACTCACAAGCCCGCTTCCTGGCAAGATGGGCGCTAGGCGAGGCACAAGCGTTGTCGGATGTCATACCAACAGCAATTGCTGAACATCCCGAACGCTACATCATTCAGATGGAGGTATCCGAGATTCCACGCCTGTTGGAATTCCCGCATGGTCCCGGAACGGTGTTCATTCATTCCAATGGCGAACCCCTGGGCCCATTTGATCCAGACTACGCGTTGCTGCACGAGTGGCTAACATTGGCTCACGTACCATTCTGGTCAATTGGTACATCGGGACATGCGAGTCCCGACGATCTGAGATTGTTGGTGGAGAAGATTCACCCGGATATCCTGTTCCCCTTGCATAGTATGGAACCGGACCGCCTCTTGCCTCCACCGGGTACCAAGCGGTGGCTTCCAGAGCGCGGTGGACGGCGCTTCTCCCTCGCCTAGACGACAAAAAGGGGTTGTGAGGTCTGTGCGAACTGTCTTGACAGATATTGGGGGAGTGGTTCTTCTTCCTAACCCGGAGTTATGGGCGGAACTGCGGCGACGTGGTGCACCCGACAATGTAGAAGAGATATGTTTTGGACCCGGAAGTCCTTGGGAACTGTCCCGGGTTGGATCACTGTCCTATCGCGATTACGTGCGAACCGTAGCGGTTCAGACAGGTATCGACCCAAGGTCCTTGGGTTCGATGTTGGAATCTTCTCAATGGACGGTGAATGGGCCGATGGTGGAGTGGCTGAAGAGCGTCCGGACGCTAGGGGTGAAGGTTGTTGCGGTGAGCAATGCCGATTTCACGTTAAACCGGAACCTGGCAAAAAACCGATTGATGCCGCTATTTGATGCTATTGTAAACTCGAGTTGCGTCGGCATCGCGAAGCCGGATCCCGGCATTTATGAGATCGCGCTGAACCGGGCCGCATGTCCTCCGACAGAGTGCCTATTCATTGACGACAAAGAACGCAACATACCTCCTGCCCATGCGCTGGGGATTCTGACCTTAGTCTATCGGGATTATGCGACCTTTGCGACTGAGGTGGCGGGTTTCTTCTCCTGAGCGGCGATGTTTGGGCTATTGATACAATGAGCAATTCCTGCTTGAGTGGCCGGAGCGTGCCTAATAGAGTGGGGCTCAATTTAGGTCCGCCTCGCGCGGATAGAATAGTTTCCACTCACTGCCACGAATGCCGGGTCCGATCCGGGTGCTTTTCATGGCCACTAGTCACAGAGTGACGCGAACTGAACGGTGGATTTTGTGATGCAACAAGGGGCGGAGAATGGTACGCTATGTCCGCACAAACAGTGACGGAGGGGGATCGTCGTGGCTACCATCCTTGATCACGTAACAACCTTGGTAAAGGACATGTCATGGGATGAATTACAAAACGTGGTGTTGCGGCTGGCCGAACAAAACGAGCATGTCCAGGCCGCTTTCTATCGAGTTTGGAAGGAGAAGGAACGGGAAGCCCGCTTGCGGAAATCGATCGAATGGGAACCCGGCGACTGGTCAGCAGCGCGGCAGCATTTTCAACCGATGATTGAAGATGAACTCAGCCACTGTGCTGCCTTGTTCCACGATCGTTATGAGGACAATTATTATGACTCCGATGAGGGCCGATGGGATTATTCTGAGGGACTGGAACGGCTTGATGATTGGCTGGCCGAATTTCTGGAAATGGCGGCCGACGGCGACTGGATCGACGCCTCGGTTGGTTTGCTGCTGACATTGCAGAGATTGAACGATTGGGCCATTGAAAACGGCGATGAAGATCTTGGTGGTGAAGACTTGCAAGAGGAATGCGAGTCCTTCTGGGCCAAATCGGACGAGCTGGCATGGGCGATTCGGAACGGGGCGGCTCCCGATGCCAATAAGAGTGCGTTCTTTCACGATTTGATGGAATGGATTGCAGCAGTATGCCAAGAAGACGACGATTGGGTGAGATGGAGCGAACCGCTTCGCTTATGTTTGTTTTCCCCGGCGCATTATGAACGGTTGCGAGAGCATATGATGCGATTGGAGCCGGCCTTAGTGTCGAATAGCCTGGCAGAGGAACCGCTCGCAACCGAGCTTGTGCGTTGGTGGGTTCGTGCCAGTCTTGATACGGACCACGAAACGGAAGCCAAACAGGCAGAAGCCAGACTGACCGATTTCGATGTCGAGACGTCGGCCTGTTTTGTCCGCTATTATGAACGGCGGGATCTAATGGACGAAGCCATCGCTCGACTCCAGTCCATGATCGGCCATCTCCAGGAGATTCAACGGAAATCGTCAGACCCTTTCGGTCTCAGACCCTACAATGGATATCAGCCGCAGGCCAATCATTATTTTGAGTGGCTCGTGACAATACTCGTCCAGACGGGGCGCCAAAAAGAAGCCGAAACCTGGTACGTCCATTGGTTCGAAGCCCTGCCGTCGCTGGAGTTGTTTAAAATCTGCCTGGACACGTTGTCCCCTGAGGAGAGAACCTTGCAGGCGGAAAAATGGATCGCTCACGTGCGTTCGTTGAAAGGTTATCAGGATCTGCTGATGGATATGCATTTGCACCTTAACGATCCGGATGGTGCCTGGCAGGTTTATCTCGAACAGGGTCACCCTGTTGCGTCTGATTGGCTGAGCGGTTCTGCACGGCGGTTGTTTGACGCCATCAGGGAGCATGATCCGATTCGGCTTGTTCCGATACTGCGCCAATTTGCCGAGAAAAGAATCGCGGAAAAGAATCGTTCTAGCTATCAGCGGGCCACCCAATGGTTAACAGAACTGCAATCCGTTTATGGCCTGCTGAATCAAACAGAAGAATGGAATCACTACTTGCGGAGCATAAGGGAAACTTACCGTCGTCTACCGGCTTTACAAGATGAACTATTAAAGGCCAAGCTTTAAAAATTTAGGGGCCTGCGTTGCAGCTTGGCTGGGCAATGGCAGGATAATCCCGGTACAGCGACGCAAGGGGAGCTGGCCACGCGGGTGCCTTAGGCGTCATGAAATTTTAACCTACGACTTCTGAGCGATCGGCATTGACATGGGGCCGGATAACATAGTTCCACTGTGAATTTTGATCGTCGGGT
>JAJZXX010000114.1 GCA_021806205.1 Bacillota bacterium
GGCTGAGTATTCCCGGAAATGCCTCCCGTCGTACCCTGGATTGGGCGTGCCCTTAGGAGGCATCAGCAGTGACCGGCGTATCGGCGTTGTTCGGTAGATTGTAGATGGGTTGTAGGTTATCCCCGCTTCTTCCTATTCGGGCGCAGTTTTGTACTGGAATGCGGCATTGCGGAGCGTAAATAGTGCTAACCCGCCAAACGCCAATGATAAACCCAAAATGATGGGTGCCGACGAGGTGACGGTGAGAAGCCAGCCCAAGCCGACGTTACTAATGGGGGTGGTAAGCAAGGCCACCACGTTAAATAAGCCGAACACTTGCCCGCGTATACGTTGTGGAGCGACCAGGCTGAGATGTGCGTAGGCTGGGGTGAACAGGGCGTCTGTACCCCCATAGACGGCCAATAAACTCACTACCGCCACGAATGAGGACGCGGCGGTTATCCAGAGAATCAGGCAGATCACACTTTGGGTGGCAAAGGCGACAACTAGCAGCGTTCGAATGCGATGTCCCGCCATCCGTTGGGCGATCCAGACATTACCGGCGATCGCACCGAGGACCACACACGATTCTATGACACTAAACCCACCATATCCTTGATGAAGGCCCATGGCCAAGAAGAACGGGAGGGACAGTAAGAGGTTGTGCGGGATATTGCTGAGACCAATCAATACCGCGAATGCCCCTATAAACGGCTGAGCCCGCAATTGATTCCATGCCGAGGAGAGTGAGGTGAGGGTGCGCCGTATTGCGGGGAGGAGATGTGAAGTGGGGGTCCGTGGCGCTGAGTAAGCCTGATGGGGTTCGAACTGTCGGATCATCATCAGGGACGCCGCGAGAAACAGGCCGACGCTGCCCAAAAGCCATGCCCCGGGACCCAGTGCCGTGATGGTGAGTCCAGATACAAGTACTCCTCCTAGCCAAAACCCTTGCGTGAGGGCATTCAATAGGCCTTCCCATCGGACCAATGCCCCTTCGGAGACCCACTCACTCATTAAGGTCCGGTATCCAGGCCCGACGAGAGTGTCTGCGGTGGCCGTAATGCCGTATAGGATATAGACGAGGAGGATAAGGACTGGCGGAGAGAATTCACGCGTTTGGTTTACTCCCCACAATACCCCAATGGCGACCCCCGATAACCCATAGAGAATCGCGATCAATCGTGGGCGGTGCATCCGATCCGCGAAGAGGCCGCCGAGCGGGGCCAAGAGTATTTGGGCTGCCGAGGGAATACCTAAGGTTACGCCGATGGCTAAAGGGGAGTGGTCGAGATGGTGGATTAAATAGAGCACGGTGACGTATCGGATGCCGGATCCCATTTGGGACAATATTTTAGATAGCGTGAATCGGGTGCGTTGAGTCCTGACTAGAAGCTCTGCCATTGCGGCCATGTCATTCCATCCATCCATCCGTTCGTTGGCAACACAAGAAGCGTTCCCGGGTGACGCACCGGAAACGCTTCTATGCACATGCGATCACTCTACTTAGACAACTTCGCGACAACAACCGACTAGCGACATTAGTAAAGCAATAATGATGTGAAACGAGCGAATATACAAATAAAATGATATTGAGTATTGCGATGTAGCAATAGGGCCAAAAGCCCCAATAAATGTGAGCCTTTTGGCCCAGCGGCAAATTGGTGTGGTTGAGCATTTAGAGCACCCGTCTACCTTAATTGCAGCGGCAACGCATTCTCAACGCTCCCCAAATTCCCCACCTCATTGCCAAGCCCGTTATATAGCAGAAACTACGGACCCAAACTCCTTTAAACAAGGGGTCCATGATCTTGCGATTGCCTAACTCGGAAACTTTTGTGAAGTCCCGTTAGTGAGGACTCTAACTCTAAGCAGAGTGAAGATCCCTGTGCACAAAAATGGACAAAGGGAGCCGCTTGCAGGGACGTCTACGAATCACCTGCTAAGGTCTAATGGGCGAGTTACCGATCGTCGTGGTCGGGGTCGTAGCCTTGCTGCATGGGATGGTGGAGAAATGCTGCTGCCTTACTTTGGAGGGCTAGCCTTTACGGATTTCACCCCGTCCCGGCAAGGGTCTCTCGCGCTCCAGGCCACAACTTTCTTTACTTGGGGAATAGATCGGGGAGGGACTAAACCGAAAACGCTCGGTGCCAGGCGTTGATAAAGAGGTCCAGGTCTTTATTGGCGGCAATCCCTATTTTAATACCGGGGACTCCTACGGCCGGGTACAAAAAGTGCCCCTGGAGGTCGAGACCCTCTACGGCCAAGGTGGGATCGAAACGGTTTTGCACAACCGGTTTTGCTAAGATGGTGCTGAGAAGCTGGATGGCCCACCGCTCTCGCTCTCGTGCGCTGAGCCTTGGCAGATAGAAAAAAACATGTTGACTCTTGCCTTGGGGGTTGGCTTGGCCAGACTTGGAAGGCCACGCCAGCATCGGGATGTGGCATCGGTGCGCCTCGGATGTGAGATTATTAACGTGGGTGACAATGCGGTCTCCCATCGCCTGAGAGGCCATCGGGTTATCCCAGTCTATGGCGATCCAGCGTTCGAGGGGCTTTGCCTGTTGCTGACTTGTGCCATACCAAGCCCCGTCCGCCAAGATAGGTTCTCGTGGGTTGCGCCACACGAACGTATCGTTCTCAGGGGTTCCGACAATCAGCGAGGCCGGTTCGGGCCAAATGCTTTGGATAGTTGACCGGCCAAAACGTTGGACGAGGAGATTCCAATCCATCGGCACCGCACCTCCAGCATTTTCACGGATTAACCGTTCGAACTGACGGCAGTCTAGAACATAAATGGGGGGCTGGGTCAGAAAGTCCCCTAAGACAAAAGTAACCGCAACCCCTGCATAAAGCAAGTCAAGGTCCCCGACCGCGCAACTGGCGATCCATATGGCCGAAGGGGCGATGATCCGTCCGATCTCGCGGTGCTGGCGAAAAGCCATTGGGTTGGGACTTAGACAGACTGGCCAAAAGGCGCCGCTTAATCTCCGCACCTAGCTAACTGAGACCCTAACGAACACGAATAGATAAAGGGCCTGTATCCAGTCGGGGTGGAACCAAGTTAGCAGGGCGGAACTGCGTAGTGAATACGTAGATCCGACTTGACCGTGAAATCCTTTTCAAAATAATCATGAATGGTAAAGAGAACTCATGGTAGAACAGAGCATGCGGCCTGGGAAGATTCTGACCACCCAACAATGATCTAAAGATCGAACGGATAGCCGCAGAGGTAGGACCATGACGCCGATCATTGTGAGTGGGGGATCCAAGCGAACATTAGACCGCGCCGCACGGCAGTGGACGGCCTAGAGCACCAGCGAGGACAAGGGGAATGCCTGTCCGGCGCCATGGACAAATTCGGAACCACGCCAAAGGCCGGGAGATGGACTGAGCACGTGATGGGGCCGGACCATCTTACTCGTGGGGGCGTTGTAGCTGGATCAGGGGATACCAACCCGGGTCTCCGACGGTAGGCTGGACTCGGTAGAGTGATTGACCGGAGTCGTGGCGGGCATCGGTGATTACACCGTGCATTGCCAAGGGGACGACCCACACGGTTTCTCCTACCGAGGGTTCATGGATGGAGAGACGTGGTGCCAGTTCAATGATGTTGCCCGATAGATAGAGCGAACGAGGGTCTGCTAAAAATGCAATAATGCGTGCCACGTCATACCCAGTCGGCGAAAGACGAAACTTTTCCGCGGATGGCGTCCAAGTTTCTTTGTCAGGGCCCTGGATGTCGCTAGGACAGACCATGGCACAGGTGATTGCATGACGCTGCTCTTCGAGGGCTACGGTGCGCGTCAAGGAGGCGAGTCCGGACTTTGCGGCGGCGTAGGCGCCCCGCAGTGCCCATCCTTGGTCTTGGCCCGCCCCGACAAACCCCACGTTGACGATGGCACCGCCTCCTTGGCGCCGCATAATGGGAATGACCGCCTGAATGAGTTGAAAGGCGCCCGTCAAGTTTGTCTGGAGAATGAAGCTCCAGTCCTTGGCATCTGTTTGGGCGATCATTGGGTAGTCCCACAGGTAGGGGCCGAGGTTGTTTACAAGCAGGTCGATGCGCCCCCACTCCTTAGCCACACGGTCTACCCATTGAGAGCCTTCGCCAGGATTTGTGATATCACCGTGGTGCACGAGCCATGGGCCATCGGCAGTCTTGGCGCTCGTGCCGGCTTTCGTGGTTGACACGGAGACCTGGTACTGATTTTCGCGCAGGACCTGCGAAATGGCGTACCCTACGCCGTGAAGCCCTGCGCTTACCATAGCCACTCGCATTATTGCCCTGCCTCCTTCCGTTGCGTCCACGCGGCGGTTTTTTATTCGTGCATGCTAGAAATGATATCAGCCTTCGATGTCCTCAGCAATAAAGCCCGGAACCTCTCTGGTCGCAAGGTAACGATGGTTATGATCCCTTCATCGCGCGGTTTACAATGTGGCCAACGAGGGCTTTTGGATCAAAAAGGGGGTGTGGATAACATCACAAAGTTACTGTGTCTTTGCGCGACTTCCGATTTTCTACTGTCGAGAGGAGCGGGAAATTGCAGTGTTTTTTGGTATCACGTTTCAATTATTTGTCTGGGCGCGGGGGTAGGCGATAACAGGTGGCCATTCAAGGGCATACCGTATCAATCCAGAGGTGAGAAGGATGAGAGCCGATTGGAGCTTACGGATTTCGAGGAAAGAATCCTTATACCGCGCCATTATGGTGGATGGCTGCGTTCGTTCCGGGTTATATGGGATGTTGGCCGGGGCGCCAAACCGTCCGACTTTGAAGAGTTTGACCCACACTTCGTCAATGCACTCATCCTGGCGTTGGAGGAGAATGGCGTTGTGGTGCGTCGAGGCCAGCGATTATACTGGCAGTCCCCGGTGAATAGACTTGAGGCACGCTCTATGGTTCAGCATCTGAAGACCTGGTTAGGTTTGGCCGAGCATCTTTCACCTACCCCAATCGAGCCTACGGATCTTGCTGATATTGGCATGTTGGATGGTACCGCCCTTACTATTGCTGCGTTGTTGACATGCCAGGTGGGCTTTCTAGAAGAGCATCGGTGGCTAGATATGTGAGCGGGCACCGCGCTCTTAGGTCGCCAACTAGCGTCTGCGGTGGCGAGGTGGTTTTATGCGATCTACCAGAGGTAACCAGCCATTGGGATTTGGACCAGTTTCCCTTGAATGTGGTTCCCCTGGCCGGGGATATCCTGTGTGACGATGTGGGTTGTGGCTATGATGGGGCCTTGCTCTGTCGTTTTGTGGAGAGTTTGGGCAGCGAAGACCTCCAATGCGTGTTTGCCAAGCTCCGCTGGGCCCTGAATCCTGGAGGCCAGGCCATCCTTTTGGGGTATTTCACCCCGCAGTCCTCTGGCTACGCGCTATTCGGGTTGTACTTGGCTCTGAGTTGCCCTGGGGGCGTTTGTACCGGGTTCCAGAATTGATGGAGTTGGCTCAAAGTGCCGGGTTTATCGCCGAGCGATCCTGGCATGACACGGTGAGCGGGTATGACGTCGTGATATTGCGTCGACCTTAGGAAAATAGTCTCCGAATTGCATCGGGTAAGCCCCAAAAACGCAATAATGTACAAACCGTGGGCACGAGCCCACACTGGCCAGGTGGCCGACCCTATGGAGACAGAGATGGGCTAGGCTGTGCCGGAAATCGGACCAGTAACGGCCTTGGGTGGAGCACTGCTACTCGGTTCTCGAGAGGGGCACCGGCGATAAAGTGCGACAGCGTCCTACCCGTTGGGGCATGAGGTTGGCGCCAAGTCAACGGAATGGGTGATGCATAGACGGCGGGCAAATCAGAGAGATCCCCGAAGTGGGTGCTACGGTATGCCGGGCTGTTGAGAGATGATACGATCATAACGAATGGGA
>JAJZXX010000204.1 GCA_021806205.1 Bacillota bacterium
AGTGCGACTAAGATCAGCGCCTGGCCCTCCCGTTTGTGTCCCATAGCCCACGTTTCCTCCTCGTCTAACATGCACCGTAACTGTCAAAATTCGACGGCTATCCGATGAAACCTTTTTTCGACCCAGTGTATTTTCTAGTACCTCTTTGGAAAAAAAGTCCCTGTCGAAAAAAGGAGAACCATTCATTGGGAAGAATCTTCCCTTCTAAGACCGGTATCGTCCGGAAAACTGGGGAAGGAGGGAGGAAACAATGAACTCGATACTCGCACTCGTCACGACACTTTTTTCCCGGTTGCGTCGCCAGGAAGGGCAGGCTTTGGTCGAGTACGGCCTCATCTTAGCGTTGGTTGCGGTTGTGGTTATTGGTGTTTTAGTGGTGTTGGGCCACACCGTTCATAACACGCTCAACAATGTGGCGAACTCTGTTGGGGGTTAACAGCATGACGTTTGGGTAAAAGGCGCACGCACATAAGCTTGGGCGTGCGCCTTGGTTGCCCCCTGGGTGAGGTCTGTGTGAGAGGGTGTGGGGAATACGGTCAGCCGCGACAGGATTGGTTCGTTTTTTCGCATTAATCGGTGGCTCCTGGTGGGCCTTATTGTCCTGGGGGCGGCGGTGTACTTTTCCAGCCGATACGTCTCGCAAGTGGGGGTCCTAAACAACTCCGCGGTGTCCTCTCGACCCGCATCGCTTTCTCCCGTTGTGGTGGCGTCTACGACACTGGGGGCCTATAGCGTCATCACCCCTAATGATCTAACCGTGGAACAAGTGCCGAAGGCAGATGTGCCTTCTGGTGCCTTTACCAGCGTGAGCCAGCTAGCTGGACATTGGGCATCTGAGTCCATCGCCCAGGGGGTGCCTCTGGTAGCGTCGGAGGTGTTTGTCCCTAAGTCGGCGAACGTTCTGGCGTCCCGCATTCATCCCGGAAACATGGCGGTCGATTTGCCGCTGAGCGCTACCGATGTCGTCGATGGGTTGGTCGAGCCGGGGGATACCGTCAGCATTTTTGCAACGATTACCGAAAAGAATGGTCAGCAAGCTACCGAAGACTTCTTAAACCAAGTGAAGGTCCTGGCAGTTAACGGCAGTATGTCACCCGCCACGACATCGACGGTCGGACAGAATTTGACGTTAATATTGGCGTTGCCGCCCCATCAGGTATCGGAGTTGTTATTTATGCAGCAAAAAGGAGCGGTGGAAGTGGTGTTGGATGCCCCGCATGCACGAACCAGCCCTCCGCGGCCGTTTAACACATCACAATGGCAACAGCCTATTCCATAGGAGGTCAGGAGTCGTGCTTGTAGTACATGTGTTGGCTGACCCGGCGGTTATGGGAACCGTGTCGTCGATCATGTCCAGTAAAGTCGACGTGACCCTCGGGCTAAGGACGAACAATATTCGAGAAGCGATAACAAGTCCCTACGGGCCCGACGATTTATTGGTCGTCGATGATCAACTGCTCTTAGCGTCAGCTGGACTCTTAGCGTCATTGGCTGAAATAGCTTGCCGCAAAGTGATGGTTGGATCCGTGGGTGATCAGGCTGTGGCCAGGCGTGCGCTCGCCCTAGAATCTCTTGACTTAATTGATCCCTCTCGCCTTGCGGAGGAGCTGCCGATGATCGTGGACCGCCTCATGCCTGCGTCCGAGGTGCTCGAACCGTGGGTTACGGCCGTTTATTCGGCCAAAGGCGGCGTCGGCAAGTCGACCGTCGCTTTAAATTTAGCCTTTGCCCTGGCGCTACAGTCAGAGCATCCTGTGGCTCTGGTAGATTGCGATCCTTTAGGAGATATTGGCGCCATGCTTTGGGAAAAACCAGGCGCGACGCTTGTCGATGTGGTGCGTGGTCTGAGGGCAGGAATGACCCGCGAGAAAGCGTTGCAAAGTTTGCACCAGATTAAAGCGTTGAATCTCACCATAATCCCGGCTGGAGTCGTTCCCCAGGAAGCTGCCGACGTGAATCCGGGCGATCTTGAAGAGGTTTTGACAATGCTGACGGAAAGTCATGCGTACCTGGTAATGGATTTGGCGACTGGGCTCACGGATATGAACTTAGCTGCCCTAGACGTTGCCTCCCGTATCTTCGTGCTGGCGGCACCGGAACGGGTCACGCTGACAAATGTCCAACGCTCCCTCAATGCGTTGCGCAACCTGTATCCCGAAAAGTTAGCGGTACTTCTTAACCGGGCGGATTCGGATACCGGGTTAACCGAGGAGGCGGTCTCAAGTCTGCTAGGACTAAAGCCTCGGTACACATTGCCTAGTGGGGGCGCTGCGCCGATCCGGGCAGCTAATCGGGGACGCCCTTTGGTTTTAGCCGAGCCAAAAAACTCGCTGGCTCGATCATTGTTAGCGATTGCGGGAGAAGTGGTGGGGGCACGCGAAGGTATCCGCCGCCGACGTCGTTGGTATGCGCGGTAGGGAACGAGGAAGGGGGAAGAACTGGTGTCTCTGAAAGAACGAATTAAGGGTGCGCCTCGGGGGGAGGCTGAACGACCTTCGGTGAGCTATCGAGCATCCAATACTGCCCCACCGATGCCGTCTACCCCAGCCTACCTCAGCGAACGATTTTTGGTCATGAAGGAAGAAGTCCAAAACGCCTTACTCGCCCGTATCCAAAATCCCGAGGAGTTGGACCGTGTCCAGCTTATGGGCGAAATCTTGGCGCTGGTGAATTCCAACAGCGCCGTGTCGCCTATGGAAAAGGATGCATTGGCCGAAAGTTTGGTCAACGAGATTCTAGGTTACGGACCCATCCAGCCGCTTCTCGACGACATCGACATTTCAGAAATTATGATTAACGGGTTTGATCAGATTTACGTGGAGCGTCGTGGCCAGTTATTGAAGACCGGGGCAGTTTTCCGGGATGAAGCGCATTTAAGGGCCATTTTAGAGAAGATGTTACAGTTTTCAGGGCGTCGGGTCGATGAATCTAGTCCCATGGTAGATGCTCGGTTGCCGGATGGCTCGCGCCTCAATGCCGTGTTGAGGCCCTTGGCGGTGAGTGGCGATTCGGTGACCATTCGAAAGTTCTCGCGCGATCCTTTTCGCTCGCAGCAGCTGGTAGAGATGGGCACGTTATCTGCCAACATGGCCACATTTTTAGAAGCGGCCGTGAGAGGCAAACTGAACGTGGTTGTGTCAGGGGGCACCGGATCGGGCAAGACCACCACATTAAATGCCCTATCCGCGTTCATTCCCTTTGGCGAGCGGATTATCACCATAGAGGATGCTGCCGAATTGCAACTGCAGCAGGACCACAAGGTGACCTTGGAAACCCGCCCCGCCAATATTGAAGGCCGCGGAGGAATTCCTATGCGGGAGCTGGTAAAAAATGCTCTGCGAATGCGGCCCGATCGCATTATTGTGGGTGAGGTGCGGGGGGGTGAGGCGCTAGATATGCTCCAGGCGATGAACACAGGCCACGAAGGTAGTCTTACTACCGTGCATGCCAATAGCCCCAGGGATTGTCTGAGCCGCATTGAAACCATGGTGCTTATGGCTGGGGTGGATCTGCCGCTTACAGCGATTCGCTCGCAAATTGCCTCTGCCATTGACCTTATCGTTCAGCAGGCCCGTCTTTTAGACGGGTCCCGCCGCATTGTGCGTGTGGCAGAGGTGGTGGGGATGGAGAGCGGGGTCATTACCATGCAAGACCTGTTTGAGTTTCAGCAAACCGGGGTGACCGAAGAGGGTCGTGTGACAGGGCGGTTTAAAGGGTTCGGCATTCGGCCGCGCCACTCCGAGCGACTGCAAGCGGTTGGCATTGATCTTCCCGCGATGCTATTTGAGGAGGCACTCTAATGGCCACAGTGTTGGCGGTGTTGTGGCCCGCCGCTCTCTTTTGCATGGCCATGGCTGTAAAACAAGCGGTGCACACGCGGATGGTGCACCGTCGTATCACCGCTATTGGGCAAGAGTTTGTGGCTGTGGAGGCGGATGAGAGCGCACAACGGCCGAGAACGCGCGAGCGATGGAACCTAGGTCCGGCGGCCGCGGCTTTACGCTTGCGCGTTGGCGAATACATTATGTTCCGGGTGGCCAGCTTCCTCATTCCTTTTTTTGCGGGGTATGCGGTTCGCGGGCTGGTGGGGGGGGTGATCCTGGGGATCGTGGGTCTGGCCGGATTGACTATCTATTTCCGCCAAAAGCAGCAACGGTGGATCAAGGATGCTGAGGTGGCGTTGCCGGAATTTCTGAGGGCGGTGTCCAGCGCGCTGCGGGCTGGCTCGTCATTTTCCCAGGCCATGACCTTGGTAGCGCAAGACACACCCGGACCACTCGGCGACGAAGTGCGCCGTGTTATTCGTCGAGAGCGGCTCGGATTTAGCACGAACGAGACCCTATTAGAGCTTAGCCGCCGCATTCCGTCCAGAGACTTAGCTTTGGCAGTCATGGCCATTACCATTCAACGTGAAGTGGGAGGGTCCTTGGCGGACGTGCTCGACAACATCGTGGACACTATCGTTGATCGCCAACATTTGAAATCTGAAGTGCGGATACTCACCGCACAGGGACGCTACAGCGGATGGCTTTTAACGGTTCTTCCGTTTTTACTGGGTCTTTTGATGTGGTTTACCGACCCGAGCTACATGGGAGAACTCATCCATTCCCCGGTGGGATGGGCCATGTTGGTGGCAGCAGTGGTCATGGTCAGCATCGGTGGGTTTGTTATTAACCGTATGGTTAAGGCACCGGAGATGTAAGGTCAAAGGAAGGGGGATGGCAATGAGCTTGGTTTACGTCCCGGCGGTCTTGTTTGCTTTGGCGTTCATTGCCTTGGCCCGGTGGCAATCGGAACGGCGGACCGCCAAGTGGCAACGCGTGATTAATGCCCGGTTAGCGGGACAACTGACGGTCGGAGCCGGAGACGATCCGGAAGATGATTTGGCCATTCCCTATGTCCGTCGCGTGATTGTCCCGGCGGTGCGGCGGCTAGAGCGAAGTATCGCCCATCGCATCACACCAGCGACTTTTCATGGAGAACTAGACGAAAAGTTGAGGATGGCAGGGGTGAAACAGTCTTCCGAGTCCTTTTTCTTTGGCCGGCTAGCCCTGTCTGCTGCGACTCTCCTGTTAGGGTTCGTTTTGGTCTTTTTACTACCGTCTTTAACCCTGGCGGAGCGCCTTCTGATTCCCATCGTATTGGCATTGGTAGTCTACTTGTACCCTAATGTGCATCTTAACACCAAGGCGCAAAAACGCTTGGCCGACATTGATCGAAGTTTGCCAGAAATTTTTGATCTCTTGAGTGTCAGCGTGGAAGCCGGCCTAGCATTTGATGGAGCATTGCGCAAGGTGGTCACAAGTCTTGAGGGGGCTGCACGCGATGAGTTCAGCCGGGTCCTTGCAGACATGCAACTGGGTATACCCCGAGCCGAGTCTTTGGCTTCCTTAGCGCGTCGCACCAAGTCGGCACCATTAAGGCGATTTGCGGGTTTGGTTGCCCAGTCCGATCGGACTGGTGCTGGCATTGGGCCTGCCCTCAAAGTGCAAGCTCGCGACATTAAAGATTACCGAGCCGCTAAAGCGCGGGAAAAGGCAGCTTCCATTCCTATTAAAATTATTATCCCGATGGTGGTCTTCATTTTTCCTGCCATGTTTGTCATTATTTTAGGGCCTGCAGTCGTGTCCATACTGAAAACGTTTCATCTATAGTGTTTAAAGGGGTTGGCGATGATCACGTACTGGACGGTGAGATGTCCTTCGACTGGCTTAGTATTGGGGGACCAGGTTCGTGTCGCCCATCGGCCCTGGCAACGTTTTTGGGGACTCATGGGGACTT
>JAJZXX010000095.1 GCA_021806205.1 Bacillota bacterium
GCGAACTCCTTTGAGGTCGGAACCTTCTGCAAAAAAAACCCGTGCGGACACGATAGACGGCATCCCCGACAAGAACTGCTGAATTTTACGGCGCACAACCCCCTCGATTTTTGGACAAGCTCCTAGGGGCTCGGGTGTCAATTATCATTGAGCCGAGCGCGGCGAACAGACCTTAAGTGCGTGAGCGGCGCACCACCGATCCAGGACAAACCTAGCCGACGAAAGGCAGGGTATTACTATTCTCGTGACTATGATGTTTTGACTTTCGATCGAAGATCAAACATGCCCCAGGCAGTATCGGCACCCCCTGAATTGGACTCCAGTCCCAGACAGTCTTGTGCACGTCACCCAAGCCTGGGAGACTGCTAGGTGGAGGGAAATGGGGTGGTTCAGCAAATGCTTGGACCGCAAGGCCATGACAGAAATCTGTTTACGTGTTTTGGGAGGGTCGGCGCATGAAGGTGACAGGGAAACAGTCCGCGCAACAAGCGCTCGCAGGAATCAGGGTGCTCGACCTTACGCAGATTTTGGCGGGACCGTATTGTACGATGCTCTTGGGCGACCTCGGGGCGGATGTCATCAAAGTGGAGCGCCCGGGGGAGGGTGATGAAACACACAGAATGGGACCTATGATCCAGGGAGGTGAAAGTGGTTCATTTCTCATGGTGAATCGGAATAAACGGAGTCTGGCGTTGAATCTTAAAGCCGAAGAGGGTCGACGCCTCTTTTTGAAGTTGGCCCAAACCGCCGATGTGATTGTCGAGAACAATCGTCCGGGTAAGGTCAAGGAGCTGGGGATTGATTATGACACCATCCGGGCAGTGAACCCCGGAATTATTTATTGCTCGGTGTCCGGATTTGGTCAAACGGGTCCCTACGCCCATCGGGGCGGGTTTGATATAATCGCGCAAGCAATGACAGGCATTATGAGCGTGACCGGTGAAGAGGGACGGCCGCCGGTTAAGACCGGAATCGCGATTACGGATCTTGTGGCCGCGCTGACGGCGCTTTACGCGATTCTTGCCGCCCTCATCGCGCGAACCCATACCGGGGAAGGCCAATTTGTGGAAACCTCATTGTTTGAAGCCGGATTGGCCCTTTGTGTGTGGGAGGCAGCGACCTATTTTGGGACATCGGCCGTGCCGGGTCCTTTAGGCGCCTCACATCGTTTAGCTGCGCCGTATCAGGCCTTTCGTGCCCAAGACAAGTTTATGATCGTAGGCGCCGCGAGCCAAAGAACATGGATCAAGTTCTGCGAGGCGGTGGAGAGACCAGAATGGACAACCGACGAGCGCTTTCAGACGAATGCTGACCGTATGCGGCACAAAGAAATTTTAACGGAACTTATTGAAAGCCATTTACAATCACAATGCGCGAGCTACTGGCTTCAACGTCTCGAGCAATTTGGCGTTCCGTGCGGACCCATTAATACCTTCGCAGAATCCTTGACCGATCCGCATGTTGAGGCACGCCAGATGGTGATGGATATGCACCATCCGACGGTCGGCAACTTTAAGGTACTCCGCATGGGGGCACAACTGTACGGAACACCCGCCCGTGAACCGGTTCCGGCGCCGTTGCTGGGCCAGCATACCCGCGAGATATTGACCGAGATGGGATTGGCGGATCAGCAGATTGATCACTGTCTGGCAGCCGGCGTCATTAGTCAATCTTAGCGAGGTACACAGTACCAAGGGGAGTTACTAGGGCGGAGTAAGTGGGTGCTTTCAGAGAGGAGGCCACCTTGACAGTGATGCCGTCCCTTAATCGCGCCCGTTTTACCCCGGGTCGTGGAGGAATCTGGTTATGCTCCCCCTGTGTTTTCGGGGATCAAGTGGGGGAAAGTTTTAGGAAAAAGGCCTTTTGAGTCAGTCCCCCATATGAATGAACCAAGGCGTCACTTGAGCCGGATGCGATCCGTAGGGAGTGGGCCAAAGATATAAGTACCACGAAATCTTGTATCACCAATCTTTTTGAAGGGAGATCAAAAGCTTTGAGTCATGATCAGCAGCCCGTCCATTTGGTAGTCAACGGGTACATCGGTGAGGTCATTTTAAACAGACCTAAGAAACGTAATGCGCTGAATATCGAGGCGTGGAACCTTTTGAAAGACATCTTTGAGCAGTGTGCGAAGGACTCTCGTGTGGAAATTGTAATACTCCGGGGTGCCGATCTCAGTGTATTTTCGGCGGGTGCCGATATCAGCGAGTTTGAGACGGTGCGTGCCAATGCATCGTTGAATCGGGAATATAGCGCCGTGGTTAAGAGTGCGGTCATGAGCATCAAAAATCTGGCGAAACCGGTCATTGCCATGGTGAGCGGCTATTGCGTCGGGGGAGGTACCGAACTTGCCGTCGCGTGCGATCTTCGCTTTGGATCGGATACCCTTAAAATGGGCATTACGCCGGCTAAGTTGGGATTCGTCTACGATGTCGAGGAGACCAAAATGCTCGTGGACCTCGTTGGTCCGAGCCATGCCAAAGACATTCTGTTCTCCGCACGACTTCTCGATGCACCCGAAGCGCATCATATGGGGCTGATTGATCGGATTGTGCCCAAAGACATGTTGGTTGCGAGCACCCGCAATTATATCGACAAGCTGTTGCGAAACGCCCCCCAATCTATACGTGGGGCTAAAGCCATCATCAATGGAATCGTCGCAGAAAGCCCTGATGATCCACAATTAAAGCAGATTGTGTCAGATTCGCTTGATAGTCGCCACTATCAAGAAGGTGTGAAGGCGTTTATTGATAAACGTCGACCGGATTTCCTTAGTGTCCCCGAGTAAGGGCGTCCGCGGGGTGTCATTAGACATCTCCTTTTGGGTTTCGGAACGAGGCATTTAAAGTATGGTTTTTGGATTCGAAGTACGGCTCTCGTTTCCAGTCTGAATCGTAACTACTTAGGTACACCCTACGGCCGAGTCCTGGGACACCTCAGTTGGCGTGATGGCTTGGTCCAGATAAAATTTTCGTCCGGGGGGGACGCCTCCTCAAAGTTATCGAATTTATGGCGAATATCTCCCGGAGGGGGTGTGTACCATGAAGCGTCTTACTCCGGACCAAATTCGCCAAGTCTACTACCACGGACCTGACCCCGTCATCGAACGACTCGAAGCCCAGGTCACCGAACTCGAACGCCCAGTCAATCGCACCAGCTGCAATAGTTCGCAAACCCCGTCAAGCGATGGCCTGAAGAACCCCCCCACCGCGTAGTCAGCGGGGCCCCTCCGGTGGGCAACCCAGTCATCCGGAGGGGAACCTTACAACAAGTTGCAGAGCGCAACATCATTCAACGTCATCTGGTTGCGGCGTGCGATCAGTGTGGGGAGACACTCCAAGACGTCCCCGTCGACCGGGTTATTCGGCGCCAAGTCTTTGAGCTCTCCGATGACTATCATCGTGACGGAGGATCCTCAACCGTTTCGAACGGTGGAGGACATCTAAACATTTGTGTCTTGGCATGAAAAGTTTAGCGGTAATCTCCGGAGGCCTGCCCCAATCCGCAACCACGTCCTTCCGTGCCCCCAGAATACCTTGAGTGTTAAACCCGCAGCGCGACAGGTGCAGGTGTTTTTTGGATAATCCCGGCAGCGGAGCCGCCTCGTGCGGTTGTGAAGTGGTATCGACCTTGGTTCATAAAGTTTCACTGTGCATTACAGGAATTGAACCGCTGACCTGGTTGGTACAGCCCCAGATGTGAGACGGCGCCGCTTGTTGTGATAAAGCCTGGTCGGTCTGAGTAGCTTGAACTTGAAGCAAATCTCTACAGGCGCGCCATGACGGCTACAACCGCGGCCGACACCACGACGATGCCCTCGGCGAATAGTTGGCTCTTCACGACCACCTTGCGCCCGCCGACTTCTGCGATCGTCCCTTGGACGGTCAGTTCTGGCCCCAAGGGAGTCGGTTTGAGATAATCCACCGTAAGAGATGCCGTCATGCAGCGGGGAATTGGCTCAGGCTCTCCTAACTCGTGCCCATCACGCCGGTACAACGCCAAGGCGGCCGAACCTGTGCTGTGGCAATCGATGAGTGACGCAATCAGGCCTCCATACACAAATCCTGGTATGGCCGTATGCTCGACATGGGGCGTGTAGGTCGTGAGCGTGTGATCGCCATCCCACCGTGTCCGAAAATGATGACCGACGGGATTTAACCGGCCGCACCCAAAACACCAGGAAACCACGTCCGAGTAAAAATCTTGTACCGCTAAGAAATCATTGTTGGGTGACATTTTATGAAGCCTCCTCGATGGGTATGCGCCTATCCTACGGCTTATGGTACGCCATGGCACGATGGTTCGCCACCGTATTGAGCCGGAATGCTATTATCATCATAGGCTGACGGTTAAGACGTCTAGGGTGGGGGGGAACTGAATGTATCAGGAACTGGCGGGGCGCGTGGCGGTGATTACCGGGGCGGGGCGGGGTATCGGACGGGCTGAAGCCCTACGTTTGGCGGAGGAAGGTGTGCGGGTGGTCGTCGTGGACCTCTCCCGGCAGGACGCTGAGAAGACGGCGGGGGACATTGGCCAAAGCGGCGGCACAGCCTGGCCCTATGGGGTTAATGTCACCCAGGCGGACCAGGTTCGGAACATGCTGGAGGAGACCGTCAAGCGCTGGGGGCCGATTGGCATTTTAGTCAACAACGCGGGAATTACCCGCGACAACCTTATTTACAAGATGGAGGAAGACGAATGGGATTCGGTCATGAATACCCATCTAAAAGGCTCTTTTATTTGCGCCCAAGCCTGCCAACGCTACATGGTGGAAGAGCGCTGGGGGAAAATTGTCAACACCTCGTCCACCTCGGCCCTGGGAAACCGCGGCCAGGCCAATTATTCGGCGGCCAAAGCGGGTCTGCAAGGCTTTACCAAAACATTGGCGATTGAATTGGGACCGTTTCACATCAATGTGAATGCGGTGGCGCCGGGGTTTATCGACACGGATATGACGCGCGCGACCGCGGAGCGATTGGGGCTAACGGCCGACGGATTTAAAGCCGCAGCGGCCAGCCAAATCCCACTGAGAAGGGTGGGGGTTCCCGAGGATGTCGCCAACGTCGTGGCATTTTTGTGTTCTGAACAAGCCGCGTTTATTTCTGGGGAGGTGATCTACGTCCGGGGGGGACCCGCTGCCTTTTGATGAATGGGACATCCGCCAGGACCTCTTTCGCACAGTAGATACGTTACGGCCCCATTATGGCAGCGCTAGCCGACCAATTGGACCCATACCCTCCGGGTGCGGGGCCCATCGAATTCGCAGGCGTAAATGGCCTGCCAGGTCCCTAATTGGATGTCGCCGTCCGAGACAATCAGGGTAACGGATGGGCCTACTAAGCTTACCTTGATATGGCTGTCAGAATTGTTTTCTTGATGACGGAAAGTTGGACTTTGCGGAACGAGTGAAGCTAAGTGGGTGAGAATATCATGCCGTACTGCTTGATCGGTGTTTTCGTTGACGGTGACGGCTAAAGTGGTGTGTGGCGAGAAAATAACCGCCAGACCGTTCTCGACGCCGGCGTCCCCAACAATCTTTTGCACCATGGCGGTCATGTCCAATAATTCTTCGCGCCGATGGGTCTGAATCACCAGTTCGTGCATGGATGCACCCCCCTTGGCATTTTACCCGTCTCGGCGGCATCATGAAATGGCCAGTTACCGGTCAAGTATCCGATATTGGTTTGCCCCCCCATGGGCTATAATAGGGCAGAACACCGGTATCAAAGCGCCATTGCACCCTCGCCATGGGGAATCTCTTGAGGTTGCGATAACGCCCTGAAAAGGAGCACCTTTCCGCCATGAAAGACGCAGCGAACGCCAGTGATGACCAGCGAAAACCGCTTAAAGAACATTTTAGGCAAGTGCGCGAGACGACCGAACGACTGGCTCAACCGTTAGTGATTGAAGATTATGGGTTGCAGGCTATGGGGGATGTCAGCCCTCCGAAATGGCATCTCGCCCATACCACCTGGTTTTTTGAGACCTTTGTACTTTTGCCCTACATGCCGGGATATCGGGTATTCCATCCAGAGTTTGCCAGACTGTTCAATTCCTATTACGAAACGCTGGGCAAGTTTTGGCCACGCCCCTTACGGGGCCTGCTGTCAAGGCCAACCGTGGAGGAAGTCTATCGCTATCGCCAGGTCATTACCGAGGCGGTCGAAAGGCTGATCGATCAAG
Organism: Bacillota bacterium; assembly: GCA_021806205.1. Lineage (GTDB taxonomy): Bacteria > Bacillota > Sulfobacillia > Sulfobacillales > Sulfobacillaceae > Sulfobacillus_B. Next base: position 6,184 of record JAJZXX010000095.1, read on the forward strand.
CGGATGTAGCCGTTTTCCCCCGGCTCGATGACATTGTGGTTTTGGGAATTCATCACGAGCAGCAGCACCAAGAGCTCTTTATGACAGATATTAAGTACAATTTGAGCATTAACCCCCTCAAGCCAGCCTATCTTCCCCACCGGGAATCGGAGCCGCGCCAGACGGCCACTGCAGAATGGTCAAGCTTTCCCGGAGGGTTGGTGGAGATTGGTCACAATGGCGAGGGGTTTGGGTTTGACAATGAGTTGCCTCGCCATCGGCAGTGGCTGGACCCCTTTCGCATGCAGGATCGTTTAGTGACGAATGGTGAATTTCTCGCGTTTATGCAAGACCAGGGCTATCACACGCCCACCTTGTGGTTGTCTTTGGGATGGGCTCAAATCCAAAAAGAACACTGGGAAGCTCCGCTCTATTGGGAGAATCACGATGGCCAGTGGTTTCGGTATACATTAGCCGGAATGAAACCGGTCGTCTTGGAGGAGCCCGTCTGTCATATCAGTTACTTTGAGGCGGACGCCTATGCGCGCTGGGCCCAAAAGCGTCTCGTGCGCGAGGCGGAATGGGAGATTGCGGCCTGGGATCGTGATCCCGAGCGGGGGAATTTTCTCGAGGAGGGCTGGTTGGACCCCAAGCCTGCCGAACCCCAAACGGGAGAATTGCGCCAAATGTTTGGTGACGTCTGGGAGTGGACTGAAAGTGCTTATACGCCCTATCCCGGATATCGACCGCAAGAAGGCGCCTTGGGCGAATACAATGGAAAGTTTATGTCGGGCCAGCAAGTCTTAAAGGGGGGATCAACCGTGACCCCCAAGAACCATATTCGCGCCACCTATCGCAATTTCTTCCCGCCTGAGGCGCGATGGCAGTTTTCGGGCATCCGTTTGGCGGAAGATGCGTCTCATGAGTAGCGCGCCATCCGCAAGGGACCCACGCATCACTGAGGTGCTTCGCGGGCTGAATAGCCGCCCGCATGCCTTAAACCCGAAATGGTTCTATGATGCCTGGGGCTCCCATCTTTTTGAAGAAATCACCCGGCAGCCTGAATATTATTTGACCGACTGTGAGTTAAACATTTTGCGCATGCACGCAGAGGCGATCAGTAAGTGGATGGGGCCCGGAGTGGTGCTGGCCGAATTGGGGGCTGGCAACGGTGAAAAAGCCACGCGGTTAATTTCGGCCCTAAAAAGTCCGCGATGTTATGTCCCGATTGATATCTCATCCCAAAGTCTTCAGAGCGCGGTGGACAGTATTCGCCAGTTCAAACCGGGCATCGAGGTTAACCCCTTGTGTTTAGACTTTGGCGAGGGATTTCTTTGGCCGGATGGGCTCCCTGTAGGTCCCCGATGCTTGGTGTTTATGGGTTCGACCATCGGCAACATGGAGCCAGCCGATGCGGTGCTATGGCTATCGGGCCTTGGTGCGCATCTCAACCGCACAGACAAGATGCTGATCGGGGTTGACCTTAAGAAAGACGAAAAGATATTGAATGCGGCCTATAATGATGCGCAGCATGTGACGGCCGCCTTCAATCTTAATGCGTTGGCGCATTTGAATCGCGCCCTCGGGGCCAACTTTAATCTGGCCTTGTTTCACCATGAGTCTTTTTACAATCCCACCTATGGCCGCGTTCAGATGCATCTTGTCGCGATGGCCGATGACATTATTAGGATGGGGGGGCAGGAACTCTCTATTTTAGCTAACGAGAGCATTCACACCGAGAACTCCTATAAGTACGATATCAAGGATTTTCAAACATTGACGGAAGCAGCAGGCTTTCGGGTCGATGCGGTCTGGGTAGACAGTCGCCACTGGTTTGGTCTGTTTGGATTGGTAACCTCTGGGGACTCTAGGGATGACTAAGCCGTGACGCGTGAACCCGTCCTCGGATGAGTGGCCAAATTGCCCAGGTTAGCCCTCCCCAGATGGTGGCCGTCTCCATAATCTGAATGGCAGCGGGTAGCCCCAATGGCCATCCGAGAGCGCGAACCAGTTCCAGACCGGCGAGATAGTAAATCATGCGGGCGGCTCGGGCCTGATGGGACAGCAAATAGAACGGCAAAGACCAGCTAATATACCAAAATTGCATCCACGACATCAGCACGAGCGCAGCGGCTAATAGGGCATCGCCAATCCATATGGGATCCCGGGACTTTAAGAATTGGCGAGACAAAAATAGATAGATCAGGGTGAACAGGCTGGCCGTTGAAAGAAATGCCCAGTGCCGGGCCCGACCGCGTGGCATGTGGCTTAAATGCACCAACGTCCCTTGAACGAGGAAGGCGGGGGACCGGAGAAATAGGTGTACAGCCCCCAGGGGCCCAAACAGGGTCTTTGGCCCATGCCAAAAGGGGATAATAAGCACCAGACCGGCTATGATCGCGCCGAGACACGTAGAAAGCCGCGATTTGAAATCAGGGGAAGCAGCTACCATCCATGCCCAGACTATGCCTGAGATGTACTTGGTAGCAATGGACGCGCCCATGATGACACCGGCGATAGTCCATCGGCGGTGCGTCCACAGGAGATAGGCGAGTACCGCCAAAGCCATCATGACGGTGTCGTTATGGGCATTCGATAATAGCTCTATGCTCACGACCGGATGAAAGAGGTAACGAACGCCCCCGCCGTTCTTCACCAAACGTTCCACGAGCCAAGCGGTCATTAATACGGATACCAGGGCTAAAGTTTTCCAAGCAATAAAGAAGCCCACAAAATTTGAAGCTATCCCCCCTAATATCCGCACCAGAAGAAACCAGGCCGGGCCGTAGGGGTTCACCGTCTCTTGCCAGCCACCTAATGTCAGCCAGGGATCATGCCGCCAATAGGGAATTCGGGAGACGGGGTTCAGCATCGGGTTTATCTGATGGATGGCCATCACCCGCCATTCGGCATAGTATACGAAGAGATCGTGTGACACAAAGGGGAAGGAGATAGTCGCGAGTGCAATCGTTGCGCCCATCATCGGGATGTTGGCGCGAGGACGCGCTTTAATGTGATTAATGAGTGGACGATATGAAACGACCAGCGTGGCGATACCCGCAACATACCACAGGGCGGCCGCCAGATGGTCCGCGGCGGGCCCTTGGAAAACCACGGCGGCTGGTGAACGCCAAAGCGTGCGCCATCGGTCCAGACCCAGCCACCACAGAAAAGTGGGCAAGTCCAACCAAAGCCAGGCAGCAACCGTCCAATGGGCGGGGAATCGTCGCCATGATTCACCTAAGTGCCAATGAGTGCCATGCCCAGATCGTGATGTGGTTGCCATGACACCAGCATGTCCGGTTAAAATTGCAATAATGCACCAGTTTTTTGGGTTATCGGACCGTCATGACGGAAATCACGGTGCCGACCACTGGCTTGTATCGACTTCAACTAACGGCCACAATCCTTACAGAGCACATAGATTGATGAGACTTGGGCCACATGCCCCGCCATATCGGGGACCCCTGGGGAACCCTCGCTAAAAAAGTCGAGATATGAGTGCGATGGCGGTATAGTAGTGTGGTAACAGGCTGTCGCAGGCGGAACGAGGAGGTGAATTCGTGAATAACTCCCATCCCCAGAAAGTGCTTCGGCGCCGTTCGGCGACGCTGACAGGCCTGGTCGCCCTGAGCGCTACATTGACCACTATGGCTGCTACTAGCTCAATCCCCACATTTTGGAAGGGAATGATGACGGGCATTTGGGGAACAGTCACCGTCGGACTTATCGCTTTTCAAGTCTGGCTATCGCGTTATCGACGCTGAGCCCAGGTCGATCTCCAGTTGCGATTCAACGAAGGCGAGATGATTTTTTGGCCAAGCATCGCGCAATAAGCTAACTCTTAAGCAAAAGGAGCATGGTTTCTGGCCGTGGTCGATCCAGTACCTTAATGGACGGCTCACACAAGATGCCCACAAAAACCGCCCTTCGTTGGGCGAGGCCATCATAATATTATCTACACCTGACAGCCTCGCTTAGTTTGCCTTGCCGAAGTTCAGCAACCGACGGCAACACGCCCACGGTCTCCCCGATCACAATTACGGCTGGATTTTCGATATGCTGGACATTAATGACCTGGCTGATTTGGGCCAATGTGGTCTTGATGACCCGCTCATGCGCCGTCGATGTCCGCTCGAGAATGGCTACCGGGGTATTCCCAGGTTTCCCAAAAATGGCCAAACGTTCGGCAATGGTTGTTATGGTTCCAACAGCCATCAGAAATACTAGGGTGGCCTTGGTTCCAGAAAGCATGGGCCATTCGAGTCGGTCGGGATTGTGACCATCTACCACCAGCACTGAGGCACTGATCCCTCGATGGGTAACCGGAACCCCAGCCACAGTCGGGGCACTCAATGCCGACGAAAGTCCTGGCACAATTTCCACCGGGACCCCGGCCTGATGCAGAGCCCAGGCCTCCTCACCGCCGCGCCCAAACACAAAGGGGTCGCCTCCCTTAAGTCGGACCACCGTGTGGAACCGATAGGCGAGGGCGATAAGCTCTTGATGAATTTGGGGCTGTGTCCAACCCCGACCACCGGGAGCCTTGCCTACACACTCCAATAGACTTCCTGGCCGCACCAACCGGAGCACCTCAGCCGAGATCAAACGGTCATAGAGCACGGCGTCAGCCTGCCTAAGCAACTGGGCTGCCTTCATTGTCAAAAGCTCTGGGTCGCCTGGACCTGCTCCTACCAAAAACACCGTGCCGGCCAATTCCTCAACCCCTTCGTTGTGCTTCTTGCCAAGCTTGGATCGCCCGTTCCTCCTCAACCTTGATGAGCGCACGGCGGGTCTCGCCTTGATCACCAGCCCGAATGATCTCGCGGGTCTCATGAAAGACACTCAAACGCTTGGCCCAATCGTCGTCAAATAGCGGCTCCAATGCTTTACGGATACGCTGCGCGAGACCAGGCGCTTTGGCGCTAGTCGATACCCCAATGACCAGGTCGCCCCGTCGGATTTGACTCACCATAATGCAGTCCGACATGGCCGGACGGTCCACGACGTTCACGAGCACCCCGACGTCTCGGGCCAGGCCGGCGATTGCATTATTGACGTAGACATCGTGATGCGCGGCGATGACCAAAGCCCGTCCCGTAAGATCATTCCCGTGGGGCAAGTGCGGCACAAAATGCACCTGATCGTCGATTTCGCTTGCCATCGGCGCATCAAGATGCGTATCAAAGACATCAATCTCCGCTCCCGCGGCGCGAAGCCCCTCGATTTTCATTAGAGCCTCGCGGTTTGCTCCTACCAAGGCCACAGACCGCTGTCCCACGTCCAACATCACCGGATAGTAGCCCATTTAGCCCTCCTGATTCTTGTGCCCTCCGACTAGAATATCGGCAATCTCGGGCCGCATTACTTCCACGGGCGGACGCTGGCCCCGCCACAGCAGTTCCCGGACCATAGTACCCGACATGGAGAACCAAGCGTCCGAATGTGGGCAGGAACGCAACGACGCCATAGAAAGGCACTTGGGGCAATAGCCAATCTTGTCGAAGGTCAGTGGGACCAGCCCGATCTCTTCCGAAAGGCTCTCGAACAAGAGCCGGGCGTCGTCGGGATTATAAAACCCTCCGACCCCGGCGGCGTCCCGTCCGACAATAAAGTGGGTCGCCCCGTAATTTCGACGCACCAGCCCGTGAAACACGGCTTCGCGCGGCCCCGCATAGCGCATGGCCGCCCCGAATGTGGCCAACAAAACGCGGTCCTTGGGGAAATAGGAATCGATCAGGGCGCGATAGGCATCCATGCGGATCGCTGGAGCAACATCGTCCGACTTGGTCGGCCCCACCAACGGGTGCAAGACAATTCCGTCCGTTATTTCTAGTGCCATTTTTAGCATGTGCTCATGGGCACGGTGGGTCGGATTGCGGGTTTGAAAAAAGGTGACCGTTTTGAAACCTTGCTTGCGGATCCAGGCCTTGACCTGGTGTGGCCAACGCGGTTCCATGAACTTCTGACTAGCCGGATGGCGGATGGTCACGGGGCCGGCTACGCACCAAGAGCTTTGCTCGCACAATACCGAGACCCCAGGATGCTCTTGGCTCACCGTGCCGTAGACCAGTTTCGCTTCACGATCGCGATCCCGGGAAAAAATGTCTATCACGCGAACATCGGCCAAAAAGCCTTCCTCGCTAGCGATGGACAACGTATCCCCGATTTTAAGGTTCCGTTTGACATTCTCGGCGATCGGCAACACAACCGGCAGGGGGAACACAGCGCCATTCGGCAAGTGAAGAGTATCGACGACTGTCCGATACTCGTCTCGATTCATAAACCCCGTCAGGGGCGCATAACCACCGTGTGCCAACAATTCCGCGTCAAGAGCTTCCATGGGTCCCACCCGCACAGCATCGCGCGTACCCGTGCCCTCCAGGGTGTTCTCAAATGATGTGGATGTCATGTGTGTAAGCTACACTCCTTTTTTTTCAATTCCGTCCATGGCCCCGCGCGTGGATTTTCGCCGGGTTTGACCGATCAGGTGCAGGGCATAAAGCCAATGTTGGGAAAGCTCTGATCATGCAAGACATGACTTGCTCGCTGTTGCGGGCGAAGAGAACTTCGCCGCAAAGTTCTGCCTCATCTTGCAGGTTTAGCAGTGGTCTTATATGCCGCAAGTGCATCGGATATTGGGACGCAATCGCCCCGACCGAATGATTGGTTTTGTGTAATAACGACTCGGTGTCCAAAAAGAACACATCTGGGTGGTCGAGCAAACGGGATGCCAGGATGTCGATTGGAATTACGTCTTTGACGCAAAAATTAGACGCCAGCGTCACCCCATTGACCCCAAAGCATTCAAAAGCCCAAGGCAGAATTTGCTCTGACGAGTGGCCAATTAACTTTTGACCTTTCGCCACCTGCTCGACCGTATTCATGAGCGAACCTTCTGCATTCTTTGCTCTAACAAATGCATACCCAGGTTATGTGCCCAGTCTCCGAATGCTTGTTGGGGCCTTCTTTCTTCTGCGTACCACTCCAAAAGGGGGATGATGGTCGGAATCAATTCATCGAAGAGAACTCGCTCGCGAAACTTGATGGCCAGTCGCGTACCAGCAGGGCTGCCCCCCAAGTATATGTGATATTTACCGGGACTCGATCCGACAAAGCCGATTTCTGCCATTTCCGATCGTACACAATTGTTGGGGCAACCAGTCATGCGCACCACTATCGACTCCGATCCGAGCCCAAGACGCACCCATTCACTCTCTAGGCGTTGCATCAATTCTGGAAACGCCCGTTCCGCCTCGGCAAGCGCCAAACTACAGGTGGGAAGTGCCACACATGCGATGGAGATTCGGTGTATGGACAAGAGTGCCTCCGCTCGTTTCAGCCCATGTTCCTGCCAGATGCGTTCCGCCTCGCGTTTTTGCGCCTGGTCGATCCCCACCAAAAGGAGATTCTGCTGAGGCGTTACGCAGAGTTCCGGGCTTATCGCCCGAACGATGTGCGAGATCGCTTGACGGACGCTCCCCACAACCCGGCCCTGGGGCACAAAAAGTCCCAAATAGCGTTGCTCGGGGTGCCAGCCCAGGTGATCTTCGGCGCGCTGAAACCCGAGGCCGCCGGGTGGCGCGAATCGTATTTCCGAGCGAGCTTCGACCTCCGTACGAAAGACGTCCAAGCCCCAATTGTCGACCAAATATTTCATCCGAGCATAGCGGCGATCTTCTCGATTGCCGTAATCGCGCTGAATGGTCATGATGGCTTTAACCACGACTTCTAGATTCTCGGGTCGAATACGGCCCAGCAGCTGGCCAAGAAACGCACGCGTTTTCGGGATGCCATGTGAGTGGCCCAGACCGCCGCCGACAATCACGGTGAAGTTTTCCAGGTCCCCTTGATCATCCGCATGGGCCACGATGCCGATGTCGTCACTGAACACATCCGTGCAGTTATCACCTTCGATAGCAAATCCGGTCTTAAACTTGCGAGGCAGATAGGTGTCGCCATAGAGCGGTTCCTCCTCTCGGATGCCATAGACTCTTTGTCCCTCGACGAAAAGCTCCACATACGCACCGGTGCGTGGCTTTAGGGTCTTGGAGAGCGATTCGGCAACGCTCCTTACTTGATCCCGGACGCCACCCCCATCCGGAACCGGGCAGGTCATGATGTTTCGCTCTACATCCCCACATCCGGCCAGCGTGCTGATACCGATTTTATGGAGTCTGGACACCAATGGCGAGAGTTTCCCCTTGGCAATCCCGTGGACTTGAATCGCTTGCCTCGATGTGAGTCGAAAGTCCCCTCGACCAATATCGTCACTCAAATCCTCAATTGCCAAATATTGGTCGGCACGGAGGCGGCCTCCGGGTATCGCAATGCGTACCATGAATGTGTGCGCGGGATCTAGTCCATCCTCCTTTCGAGCCCGGCGTTGGTCCCGATCGTCCTGCATATACATGCCGAAGAACTTTATCACCTGTCGGCTCTCTTCGCTGACGCCAGGTTCCAACGACTCAAAAACCTCTTCGTACAAATGCCCACGTAAGTGATGGCTTTCGGCTTTAATTTGCTCAACGGACTTTGCCACGGCTTACCCCCCCACAACATAAAGAACGATTCCCGGTATGGTGCCCATTATAACAAATAAGTCTAGAATGTCGATCGACTAATTAGAGAACATGAATGATTATAGGTGGTATGCAAAACGGCAAGCCGGACCGGAGGAATCGCCAGGGAGCCATGGTCCCCCCGTGGTTGATGGACGTTTGGATGGCGAGGCTGCTTCGTTGTGTGCACAAGGGCCCAGCGTAGCGTTGCATGTGGGTATCTAATCTAAGCCTCGCAACGGCTCGACCAGTTTGGCATCAGTCTTGCCTTGCGGGTATCTGTCGATTGAGCGTCCCACCGTGCATCTCTTGTTTATGCCGTTCTCTAGATGCTAGGGTCGTTGGGCTGTGTTTGGTGATGGGAAGGGCCTTGGTTTCCTGTTCGATCAATCATCCCACAGACGCTAGTGATACACTAGTAGTGATTCGCTTAGGATCTGTTATCCCTGGATCGGTGCCCTACCCAGTCACGACGACCTGTGTCAATGGGTGTAACGCCCAGATTTCCGTCATTGTAACGGATGTTGACGTTGGCTACGCAGATTCTTTAGAAATAGTCCCCGAATGCGAAGGACGAGAGTTCCGGAAGGAAGTCGTAAAGAAAGACTCTCAACGAGCCCTATGGCGGAACAGGCGATCCGAAAGAGGGTTCCCCTTTGATGAGAATGAAGGTTAAATGGATCATCAGACTAATTGTGCTGACAGCCTTCGTGGTGTTCGGTAGTGGCTGGACGTATCGGTACTACCATTCCACGTCGTGGGGCGCAGCCGAGAAAATTGCGATTCGGTATGGGATGAAACATCGGCTGGTGAAAAGTCCGATACAAAGTTTTTCCATGCAATCGCACCATCGCTGGCACGGCATTTGGCTTGAAAGGTACTACTTTTTCGAAACACCCGAGAAAGATCCCGGTAGCGGGTTTTCTATGGCTCAGATTTCACCTTTCGTAGAGATTACGGTGAGCGGGGACGCCGCAAAAGTAGTTGCCACGGATGTTTCGCCTCGTCTAAAGGCCGACTATCCCGTTCAAGGATTTGGCCATCATTAGAGAAGGGCTGGGCTCAGGAATATCCCTCAGCGTTGGTTCAGGTGATTTTCGCGTATAGTCGCGTTTGACTAGTAGGCGGATGGGCTTAATGACTGTTTTCCGCTTTTGGTTCGTCAATCAAACCACCATTTGCTTGAGGTCCTACGACCGGACTTTTTAGAATACTCATGTGCAACAGCGTCTCGGTTGAATGATGCGATGAGATATCCATGAATAGGGGTGCGTCGTGTATTTTGAAGAGTTTTATGTGGGGCAAGCATTCCCCTTAGAGCCTGTGGTGGTGACTAAAGAAGACATTCTGGCGTTTGCCCGACCGTTTGATCCACAACGGATCCATGTGGATGAGTCCTTTGCCGCAAAAGGGCCTTATGGGGGTCTCATTGCATCTGGATATCATACGCTGTCGATTGTCTGGTCCCAATGGATTAAAGCCGATGTGCTGGGGGACCAATCCCTCGGGGGACTCGGGTTGGACCGGGTGGTATGGAGCGCACCGGTTCGTCCCGGTGACCAACTGTCAACCACTGTGGCGGTGGCGCGCGTCCGCAAGTCGTCGAATTTAGTGCGAGGCATCGTGAGTTTTCACTTTGATGTGCAGAATCAAGACGATGTGACGGTCATGGTGACAGATGGGGCGGCCCTGGTGCAACGGAGATCGGGTTAGTTTTTGTACGGATTTTGGTCGTGAATGCTCCCAGAACGGTTCGTGCTGATCGTGAAGTCAGCCGCTCTTGTGCGGCTTGCGGTTGCTGGCGTTATGCAAGAAATCTGGTGACGTCGGGACCGACCATGCGCATCCAGTCAACCAATCCCTTCTGCAATGTGACCAAGCCCGTGCGTGCCGCCCGTCGAGGGGTTGTTTTCGCAAAATACCACTGGGGGAACCCCAGTGATTCCCATAGGGGCCTCTAGATCCTGGACTGCAGTGGCCATGCTGAGATCGTCCGGTACACGGCCGTCGGGAGAGTGGCCCGCCCTGCGCAGATTCACAAGATCTATGGTTCTACGGCACGAAGCTCGCCGCAAAATGGTTGCCCGTCTCATTGAATGCCGAATAGTCATGGATGATACACAGCGGGGCCATCGCCCGCCATAGGCGTTTCGAAATCTCGCGCTGTGGTGGTGCAGAGGCTAGTGGTACGCCAAGCCGGTGTTTCAGTCATCTCATTCCTCTCGGGAATACTCTCGGCGATTTCTAACGGTAATCACATTTTGGCAGGGGGACTCACCGGAACCACGACGCAGCCCACTCGACCTTTCGCTGCTGAGGGAGAAACTTCCGACAAAATCATGGTCGGTTTGCTTATAGAGTTCCCATCCGTCTCTCTTGCAGAACCATTTGAGATCCTTCCAATTAGGCATCAATCAATTCTGCGGCGCAGCCGACAGTATCTTGAAGAAGGATATTCATCATGTATGGTCGACGGTTGGGCGCGTTAAAGTAAAGAACAAATTCGTCTTTCTACTCATTCGCATAATCGATCGTTTGGTGGGCAAGCTCTTCTTTGAGGTTCTCGATAGTGCAGGCATTGGCCACGAAATCCAAAACGTCCACAGAGCCACTCAAGGATCCGTCTTCCTCTTGGACAATCTCAAGTTTGCAAGGGCACGACGCAAGTAGAACTCTTAGGTGCTTTGGCGCTACAGCAACAAATGTATCTCGGTTGCGCTTGACAAACTGCGGGTGGGTGCGAACCACGGTGTCTATAAAGTGGCCCCAATCCTTACGAACGTCGGCGGCATTTGAAAGCGCTCCCATCATCATTCCCTCCTCACCTCCACTACACCCTTATGCCCACCTGGTGTAGATGTGGATCTTATATTCTTGATGGTTTGTGATCGCCCCCCTCGCCTACGACGGAAATTCTCTGATGGTTCGTCTTCAGATGAGCTTGAAACAGCCTGATTACTTCACGATATGAATAGACGGCTATCCGGCCCGTTCGTTCCTTAAGACCAACGATATCCAGACTAGGTCATAGGGGTTCCGTTTGTCTTTCAGCGAAACACATGCGGTGGGAATTTCGATCAATCATACAATCCGGTTTTGCCTTTGGATGATCTATATTGATCCATCGCAAACTCGTTTCTTACACGACAAACACCGCGACAATGGCTCGATCCATCATAAAATCCGCATACCCGTTTTTTCCTCTGGAGCGTTGTGATAGAATGTGCACAGTTTTGTGCACGGAGGTGCCGAGAGGATGCGTCATTTTGCCTTTATTTTACATCCCCTGCGGTTTGATGACTTTGCCAAGAAGTTCCCCATAACGCAGCACTTACCCCCAAAATTAGTGGAATGGGCCTTTAAAAAGGTGGGACCCATTAAAACGGGACATGTGACCGGCGTGCGATCCAGGACAGGGGAGGAGCTTGAAGGATGGCTAATCGGTCTCCCACTGACGCCCGACATCCTGTTGAAATCGCCTTATGACTGGGTGCTGAATAAGTTAATGCGGTCAGTCCAGATGGCGGTCGAACTTGGGGCTGACATTGTGGGACTGGGAGCCTTTACGAAAATTGCCGGTGATCGCGGCGTAACTTTGGCTGAGCGGGTGGCAGTTCCCATTACCACCGGCAATTCATATACCACGGCGACAGCGGTAGAAGGCACATTAAATGCCGCCCGACGCATGCAAATGGATCTGAGTTGCGTCCAGGCGACGGTGATTGGAGCCACCGGTTCGATTGGGCGGGCGGCCAGCCTTCTCATGGCGGAACATGTGCGCCATTTAACTTTGGTGGCACGGACGCCCGAGTCATTAAAATCCTTGAAAGAGGAGTTGGTCCAAGCATTCCCCGGGATCGTTGTGGATTGGATGACCGACATCAAAGCGGCCGTAGGACCGGCCGATATTGTACTGGCGGTGTCGTCGGCCACCGGGCCGATTGTGTCTCCCGAAGATCTGAAACCGGGTGCCGTTGTGACCGACGTGGCGCGACCTCGCAACCTTTCTCGCCGAGTGATGGATCGACGGCAAGATGTCCTAGTCTTGGACGGTGGAGTGATTCAGGTTCCGGGTGAACAGGCTGATATGGGCTTTGACTTTGGATTTCCTCCGAAAATGGTCGAAGCCTGCATGGCGGAGACCATGATATTGGCTTTGGAAGGGCGCTTGGAGTGCTACACGCTGGGTGGTACGGTAGAGGTGGAGCGTGTGCGGGAAATCCGTGAACTCGGCGACAAGCATGGGTTTACATTAGCGGGCTTTCGGCGTTTTGAACGGGCAATCGACGACCAGGAAATTGAACGGATCCGTCTAGCGGCTCGGAGCGCCTCGGCGTAACAAACCGAGGCGCCCCGCCATCCGTTGGCTCTGCTAGTCCGCGTAAAATCAACCGGTGTTCCACATATCTCCAGTACCGGGACCTCGTCGTGGCGCACACCGACCCCGATGGCCCCGATCACGTAGATAGTGTGATCACACCGATTTATCGCGTCGGTCAGTTTGCATTCGACCTATGCCGCCAATTCCGTGAGCTAAGAGGCTTGGCTGGCCATTGGCGGTTCAAAATGCTGACCTTTATCCCGTTGGTCGGGCGAAGGAAGGCTTGTCCAATGCTTTGCTGGTCGGTGCGAGGAGGCCAGGGGTCTTGACGAGGGTGTGGAGGAGGCTATCGTTGCTGGCGATGATCTTAACCAGCGGGGTCAACATGACCTGGGGAGGCCTAGTTGACCGTACCGGCGGTTTGATCGTCATGATGGGCGTCTGTAACAATGTATAAGCCCACAGATTCATCAGACGCAAGGGACTATTTGAGAACTGATCCCCTCAATGGGCATCTTCCCTTTAGTATGGTAAAAAATGTATGGTCAGGATAGAAAAGTTGCTGAGGCATCGCCAGGCCACAAGGAAAAACTTGCTTAAATCAGTCTACCATGTCGTTGCCAAGCTGAGAGTTCGGTAAAATGGGGGGTAAAGGGTGGGATGGAGGCGGTATGATGTCTGGAACGTCGGCCCCACGAAAATTGAGTTGTCCTCGATGCGGCGAAACTATTCTCGCCGAAGACAAGTTTTGCTTTCACTGTGGGGTGAGATTGGGTGCCATTGCCAAGGCGTCGGTTCAGGGTTCGCCGCCAAAAAAGCGGTTTCCGCAATGGCCTTTAGCCATAATTGGGGCAATGGCCTTGGTTCTAGCCGCTTATGTGGTGCATCAGCGATCCCGAGTGATCGCCGGGTTAAAACCTCCGTCGAGCAGCGCACATGTTTCCCATTCGGGTCACGGTACCTTGACGCTACACCCGGTGGTCAGTACGACCACCACTTATCCCAGCAATTCGTCTTCGTCCCGCAATTGGACGGAAGTCGTAGAAAAGTACCAAAAGGTCCATTTTGCTTTACGCTTGCCGAACGATATGAATACGTCCCTGAGTGCTTCTAAAACGGAGTGGGTCTGGGGCAAATCCGGTACACCTTATCGCATAATTTTGGGCGTAGTGTCCGGCAAGCCGCCGTCCGCTAGTACCAACCTAGGACCCAAGACCTACGGGACCAACATTGTCAAACATTCGTCTACCGCCACCCAATCGCTTTATATTAATTGGTCTGCTGGGAAATGGGTAGAGGTGTTCATGACGGTGCCTGCCAATAAAGTGAGTTGGCTTGAAGCCATCGCCCAAAGCGTACGGGTCAGTTAGGTTAGATGGTTTAATGGACCGCTTTCCCGCGGCGGATGGATGAATCGGTCGGAATTGCTCGCGGCAAAATTCGGTTCGTGGCAGGCGGCCCGGCGATCATGGGTGCCCCACAACACAACGATCTCTTGAATATGGACTTTAACATGTCAACCGCACCCCGTTGACTTTATCGGCGGGTATTCGGCACGCCGGAGGGCATGCGTGACCACAATCCCGCCGATGGGATTTGTCTGCCCCTTTCGACCGTTTAGGCATCCCCGCTAGGATTGTTTTTCCGGCCATTTTTCTTGGAGAGATCGGAGCGGGATGATTTCTTTGCGACGGAGACTTTGCCAGTGGGCTCCAGGCGCGCCTCTTGAACGTCTTGGAGCTTGACCTGATTTTGGCGAAGTTCTGTGAGCAGGTCAGCCTGGGACATGCGCTCCTTTTGCATGGCGCTTTCGTTTATGCGCCCATTGCTGATGATGGTAGTGGCTTTTCCTTGGGTAAGGCGCTCCAACCAACGAAATCGGAGATTGAGCCAGGTCAAAAGCCATTGCAGCACGCCGAGTGCTGCCGTAATCGCAACAGCGTTCATGAGCGGCTCGTGGGTATTCTCCATGCCGATAGCCACGGCTTCACCAATCATAATAGCGACCGCGAAGTCAAACGGCCCCATCTTCCCCAAGGTCCGTTTACCCATAAAACGAAATACCACCAGCGCCGTAAACCAAAGAATGGCTGTGCGGCCAACCAGGACTAACACTTCCATTAGCGAGGCCTCCTATGGGTAGCATGGATGGGCGCGTCAAAACTATGCACGGCGACAACTTTTGGTCTGCTAGAATAAGGATGACGGAGAAAGCGAGTGAAGCACTGAAGGAGGACCTAATGACTAGCGATGAAGTGCTGCAACGGTGCCGTGAGCTTCATGTAAAATTCGTGCGGTTGCAGTTTACCGATATCTTAGGAATCGTGAAAAATGTGGCTATCCCCATTAAATCGTTGCCCGACGCGCTAATGGGTCGCATGATGTTTGACGGCTCTTCCATTGAGGGATTTGTCCGCATTGAGGAATCTAATATGTATCTCGCCCCCGATCCCAACACGTTTGCGACCTTTCCCTGGACGGAGGCGAACGGCCTCACGGCACGGCTGTTATGTGATATTAAAAATCTTGATGGCACACCCTTTCAGGGGTGTCCCCGCAGCGCTCTCAAACGAGTATTGACTGAAGCCCACGAGTTGGGATATCGCGTGATGGTAGGACCCGAACCGGAATTCTTTTTGTTTCAACAGGACGAGTACGGGCAGCCCACCGTCAAGACGACGGACTCTGCAGGCTATTTTGATTTGTCGCCCAGTGAACTTGGTGAAGTCGCCCGTCGAGACATTGCATTGGCGCTGGAAGAAATGGGTATGGAAATCGAAGCGACCCATCATGAAGTGTCGCCGGGACAGCACGAGATTGACTTTAGTTTTGCCGATGCGTTAACCTGTGCCGACAACATTGTGACCTTTCGGGTGGTGGCGCGTACTGTGTCGCACCGTCTGGGATTTCACGCCACATTTATGCCAAAGCCCATGGCCGGGGTGAATGGTTCGGGGCTTCATTTGCATCAATCGCTCATGCGAGTGGACGGCAATGCTTTTTGGGATGAAAGCGAACCATACGGGATTAGCCGTGTCGCCACCCAATACATTGCGGGACTAATGGCCCACGCCGCAGCATTGACGGCGGTCACCAATCCCTTGATTAATAG
Organism: Bacillota bacterium; assembly: GCA_021806205.1. Classification (GTDB taxonomy): domain Bacteria; phylum Bacillota; class Sulfobacillia; order Sulfobacillales; family Sulfobacillaceae; genus Sulfobacillus_B. The sequence continues at coordinate 22,157 of JAJZXX010000095.1, forward strand.
TTATAAGCGGCTGGTGCCGGGTTATGAGGCACCGGTTTATATTGCCTGGTCAACGGGCAACCGTAGCCCCATGATTCGGGTTCCCACCATGCAGGGCGAGTCCACGCGCATCGAACTCAGGTCGCCAGATCCATCCTGCAATCCCTATCTCGCGTTGGCGGCCACAATTAAATCGGGGTTAGATGGCATCAAACATGGCTACGACGTGCCGCGCCCGGTAACGCGCAACCTCTATCGCATGCACGAATCCGAACGGAGAGAGTTGGGAATTGGTCAGTTGCCGGAGAACCTGTCGGAGGCCTTGGATGCTCTCGAACGAGACCTGGTGGTCAAAGACGCGCTAGGGGAGCATATTTGGTCGCGCTTTGTCGAAGCCAAGCGATTGGAGTGGGATGTCTACCGGCACGAAGTGCATTCCTGGGAATTGGATCAGTACCTTACCGTCTATTAGAGGCTTGTATCGTCCAGATGGACGAGCTGACTCCTGCGGGCGTTTGTCCGCCGATCCATAGTGCTCGGCCAGTCGGTAAGGTCATTAATGCTCCATCTCCGCCGGGCTCGGGAAGGGCCGGGCCGGATTTCCATACCTTTTTGGCATTGTCGTACCAGTACACGGCAGAAATCCAGCCTGCATTGGTTTTGCCTCCGGCTACGACCAAGGTGTGGTCGATGATGGTGGCTTGGGCGTATTCCACTGCCACCGGATAGTGGGGCAATTTGGTCATGTGGTGGCTCGCCAAGTTATAGGCGAGGGCTTGATTAATGGGCCCATTCGGGCCAAGACCGCCGATAACGTACACCGTGCCGTTGGCGGCGGCAACGGCCGGATAGCGCACACGAATGGGAAGGTGCCCAAACACCGTGACTGGCTTTTTAGGCTCGTATGACCAAATTGTCGCCGATGAGGCGGTGTTGTCGTGACCGCCTATGACAAGAATCCGATTCCCGTCTTTGACCGCAGTAGGGTCGGATAGCGCTACTGGAAGCGGTGTATCGGATGTCGCCGGGCTTAAACTAGGAAGAGGCAAACGAAACACGGTTGGGCTCGAGGCGGCAGCCGTGCCGCCCATCAACAAAATCCTACCCGAAATGGCCACGGCAGCGGCGCTCCGCAAGGAAACCGGCAACCCAGGGGTAATGTCTTCGACTGGATTGAGATGAGATGGTGTCTTCCAGGTCAGTTTTTGCACCAAGGCACTATTTTGTCCGTTGACAACTCCCCCTAAGACCCAAATGGTGTGGGGGGTCATAACGGCAGCAAACCCTCTGGTGGGTTGACTTAACGATTCAGGCGATACGGTCCAGCGCCCGAGGGTAAACGCAGGCGATTTAGGTTTGGGGGCGGGTGCCACTGTAGAATGCGGACGACGATGGACAACCACCACTATGGCGATAATGATGGCCACTAGGAGTGTGATGAGGACCCAAAAGCGTCTGTTGGGGCGTCGTCGACGTTTAACGGCCATTTGTGCCTCCAAGGAGCTCGATATCCTCATTGTATACCGGAAATTGTCGTTGCGTGTAATAAAAGGGGCGAGAAATCGCGCCTGAAATGGAGGGCGGGTGAGATGGGATGAGATGGCATCTGAACGGGTCGAGCATGGTATCATAAAGACGCTGGAGGTGGCCTTTAGGTGTGGCAGATGCTCTTTGATCTTGATGGCACTATCTTGGACACGACCGATTTGATTTTGAAGAGTTTTGTCCATACTTTCAACGAGGGTCTTCACAGGACCGTGACCCATGAGGAACTCGTGATGCACTTTGGACGACCCTTAGCCGCTCAATTTCAATTGATGTGTCCGGATTTGCCTGACCCGGAAATAGAGCGGCTTGTGGCCATCTATCGCGAACATAATGAAAGGCTGCACGATCAATGGGCCAGGGTCGTTCCGGGGGCGGATCGAGGCCTTCGGGCCTTGCACGCGCGCGGTTTCCCGCTGGGAATCGTCACGTCTAAACGAGAGGACCTCACGTTGCACGGGTTGGAACTGTTTGGGCTTCATGAGCTCTTCCACGTCATCGTCCATGCGGAGAGTACGACACGGCACAAACCGCATCCAGAACCTGTTGAATTGGCGCGAAAGCTATTAGGAGGGTCAGCGGAAGAAACCGCCTATGTGGGGGATAGCCCGTATGACATGATGGCCGGGCGGTCGTCTGGAGTGCATACCTTGGGACTGGTGCATAATACCTTTTCAATTGACGTGTTGCAAGAAGCGGGGGCTGAAGCGGTAGTATTCGATTGGGGGGATGTTACTAAGACCCTCACAGGTTGGGCCGGGGTCGGGATAGACGCGATAGATAAGATCTGAGAGGTGAGGATAGTGAAGTTGGAGGGGGCAACGATTACCTGGCTGGGGCATGCGTCCTTTTTGGTGAAGTCTGCGGCAAACAAATACATCGTTATGGATCCCTGGCTTCAGGGGAATCCAAAGTGTCCGGTCGAGTACGAAAATCTTGATCAGGCGGATGTCATTCTCATTTCCCACGGCCATTTTGATCATATGGGCAGTGCCGTCGAATTGGCCAAAAAGACGGGAGCACCCGTCGTCAGCAATTTTGAAATCGGAGGATATCTGGCGACAAAAGGCGTAGAAAACACCATGGGGATGAACAAGGGTGGGACGGTGGCGTTCGGGGACATTAAGATTACCATGGTGCATGCGGATCACTCGTCGGGGATTGCCGCCGAGGACGGTGGGACCATTTACGGCGGTGAAGCGGGGGGCTTTGTCGTCACACTGGAAAATGGCCTGACGGTCTATCATGCGGGCGACACCAACGTATTTTCCGACATGAACATTATTCGCGAGCTTTACGCACCCGATATCGCGCTATTACCTATTGGCGGGCACTTTACGATGAGTCCCAAAGAAGCCGCTTACGCGGTTAAATTACTCAAGCCTGAGATGGTGATTCCCATGCACTACGGGACCTTTGATGCCTTAACCGGCACGCCTGAGGCACTCCAAGACTTACTCGAAGGGGAACCTGTCGAGGTGATGGCCTTGCAGCCGGGCGTCCAATGCCAATAGCAAAGGAGGAGGGCGGGAAGAAACCGCGCAAGCTTCGGAAGTTTCCGCCCTCGTTGGCTGGTAGCTGTCTACGCTATCAGGTCATGGATGTTCTGGGCTTTGGACGCTTGATCGACCCAGACAGCCAGGCCGCTATGCGGGCGGGGTCGGCGCTGCATCAGGTGTTTCAAGCCGAACTGCGGGAAGCTTATGCGATGTGTCGGGTTGAAGCCAAGATTGGCGACAACCAGTGGGGGGTGTCGGGACGGATGGATGCGTTATTAGACACCTCCTGGGGGCAATGGGTGGTGGAGTATAAGACCGTATCCCCCCAGCGCTTTGAAAAAGTTCTGGAAGGCGGGCCCCTTTTGACCCACTGGGCACAGCTGCAGCTCTACATGATGTTGGGGGACCTGGCCAAAGGCAGTTTAGTGGTGGAGGAACGTCCGACGGGTCGCCGCCTGATCTTTCATGCCGATCTGGATCCTCTCTGGAGTGACTGGCTAAAAGATCGCATCGGGCGTGTCAAAACCTATCAGTTGTCCCGCGAGCTACCCGAACGCGAGGTTAGCGGGGAGTGTCTGTCGTGTGACCGCTGGCAGCGATGTTTTCGCGACGAATCCGATCGGGCGCAACGGGTCTGGACGCACCCGGTTTGGGAGCCGGAACCTGGGGTACCCAGTCGCTGGGCGTTTGTGCCGTCAAAAGATATTGTTTCCTAACTTTCCTGGGAGGTGTGGGGATTGCCGAACGCAACCGTGTCGTTTCAAGGCAAAATGGTATTTGAAGGCATTAGTGGATCGGGGCATCACGTGCTGATGGATTCGTCGCCCGAAAGCGGTGGCGCCAATCAGGGGATTCGACCCATGGAGACGGTGTTAGTGGGCCTTGGGGGATGCACGGGCATGGACGTGGTCTCCATTTTGGAAAAAATGCGGGTCGCGACCAAGAGTTTTGACATGGAGATCTTGGGGAAAAGGGCTGAACAGCATCCGAAAGTTTATGAGCGCATTACCATTCGGTATCGATTTTCAGGGGACCTGTCGGATTCAGATAAAATTATCCGCGCCGTCACCCTCAGTCAAGAAAAATATTGCAGCGTCTCGGCGATGCTGGCTAAAAGTGCCGACATTACGGCTGAAGTCTATATTAACGACACGCTCGTAACCACTTTAGGCGAAGTTCACGATAGCGGATAAGTATCTTTCCAGAGTGGGAGCCTCGTCTTCATGGGCATGCTAGCCCGTGAAGGGAGGAGATCATTCATGGCCGACAATCCGAATCCATTAAAGAAGCGGTGGACGCGCGAGCAGTTCAAAGAAGAAGTGGCGCAAGAGCTGGGCATTGACATCTCAACCGCTCGCTTTCCACGAAAAGTGATTGATCGCCTAGAGCAAGACCTTCATGGCGAAGAAGAGGCGCCATCACCGTCGGATTGAGTTTAAGGGGGGTCTTGGATGAGGTTAGACGGCTTTGTGGCGCTCAGTACCTCAAAGGCTGCCCTTAGACTGGCGTCTGCTATGGGCCAACGACAACAGGGTGCACCACACCGATCGACCAGATTGCTGCACGCTCGATCGAGGGAGACGGAGGAGTCCTTTTCCAACCAAGTCCACGACCCGACCTCATGACGAACCGTTCTGATGGACTTATCCAAGTCTGATCATCGCCATGCAAATAATCAGCTTGTCGCCACCTTCATGGTTCATCGCGCCGCCGCTTCTTAGGGTCTCAAGGACCGATGGTCCACGGGAGGACGCTCCCCAAGCCTGTCAGTGGGCAGTCCCGTTGAACGGAAACGGGTGAGGATCTCCTCACCGAACCCACCGCCACTTTTTGCAAATTCATCGCCGCGTTGAGGTCGCGGTCATGATGGGTCTGACACTGGCGACACGTCCGCGCCGAGAGCGGTATTTTCGGGTTCTGGTAGCCACATGCCGAACGCGTTTTGCGGCAGCGGTTCACAACGACAACCGTGACACCGCTCCTGGAGGCAATCGCCCAATGCTGTCAGGTTAAGCAAAAAAATGATTAATTTCTCGACAAGCCTCAGCGCCACGTGGGTTTAGAGTGGTTTCTTCCATGCTGTGTTCTGTCTGTTTCTGGATATGAAAGCGTAGGAAGTGTTGGCGCGAATGACAGCGGAGAACCCGGAGCCTGCACCATTTACTCC
>JAJZXX010000230.1 GCA_021806205.1 Bacillota bacterium
GGGCCGCAGGTGAGTGGCCGATCATGAAAGAAGCTGTCCGCGCGCGCCGTTATGATATGGACTTTAACCGTAATTTTCCGGTTCGCTGGACCGGTGAGTCCGGTCAACCCGGAGCGGGCCCGTTTCCCCTCTCCGAGCCGGAATTGCGAAACCTGGTTGAATTCATTCGGGAACGTCCCAATATTGCGGCGTATGTGGCTTTACATACATCAGGCGGAGTGATTTTACGCCAACCGTCGACCGGTGAGGACACCACCTTGTCCGAAGAGGACCGGGAGCTATACACGCGCGTGGCCGAGATGGGTGCACAAGTCAGCGGCTATTTTGCCGATTCAAACTATCATATCTTTGCGTCGGGTCACGAACCCGTGCTCATGCCAGGTGCTGCGGATGATTGGATGTACGATCATTTGGGGGTGTTGAGCTTTACGGTGGAAATTTGGAATCTTCCCCGGCACGCTGGAGCGCGGGGGTATGCCGAACTCGGCATGAAAAGGTTGATGCAGTTGTCATCAGAGGAGGCCCTGGAAGATGAACGCAAAATTTATGCGTGGGTCACGAAAGAGGTACCCGACGACGGCGTGTTTGAATGGCGGCAGTTTAATCATCCTGATTTCGGGATGATGGAGATTGGGGGACTAAACCCCAAATTTGTCGTGCAGAACCCGCCCTTACATTTGCTGGAGGAAGAGTGCGCCCACGTTGGCGGGTTTTTAACGCGTCTGGGGTTGTGTACGCCGCGACTGGTTGTGACCAATGCCCTGGTCCAACCGATGAATGAGGGCCTCTACCGCGTGGTGTTGGAAGTGGCTAATGCGGGGTTTTTGCCGACGGCGAGTACTGCCCAGGGTGAAAATCTTCAATTGGAACGGCTGAAGGCTGAACTATCCGGGGACATTGAAATCGTAGCGGGCACGTCGCCTTTTGAAATCAAGCACTTGTGGGGGTACGGATGTCAGACGCGGTGGAGCCCCCCGCACCGGCAACGTGCCTTTGTGGAGTGGGTGGTTCGCGCTCCGGCGGGAACTTTGGTGGTGGCCAAGCTTGGGGGTGCGCGAGCGGGAGCCGTGTCGCAATCGCTAGTCCTGGGAGGAGATGTTTAGCATGTTGGGCGCTGACTTGAAGCTTTTGATACCCGCAGCCATGAATTCCGTGTATCTCAACACCGGTACGTTGGGCCCCACGCCTAGTACGGCATTGGCGGCGGCGGCCGCGAGCGAATTGGAGTGGGTCGAAGCTGGACCGGGACAAGTGTCCCATTATGAAACCGCTCATGCTAAAGTTCGGCAATTTGCTGAGCGGGTTCAGCAGCGTATGCGTGGCGGCGTTGTTAGTATTACGGAGAACAACAGTGAGAGTCTTATCCGCGTGTTGTGGGGCCTTCGTTGGGAGGCCGGTGACGAGATTATCACCACGGATCACGAACACGATGCGGTCCTTTTATCGCTCTCATCGATTATGCGTCAATTTGGTACACGGGTGCGGGTAATATCGCTTCAGGATCCGATTGGTTTTGTTGAGGCACTGACAAATGCCTTAAATCCCCGCACGCGGTTGGTGTTGATGAGCCACGTCTCTTACCAGACCGGGTGGGAGTTGCCGGTGGGCGAGGTGGCTGATGCGATACGCCGCCATCCGGATTGCCGCCTCTTGGTTGATGGGGCTCAGGGGCTAGGAAATATTGTGGTCGATCCAGAAAGGTTGGGAGTCGACTACTACGTGTTTTGCGGTCACAAGTGGATGCTGGCACCGGCCGGATGGGCCGGGCTGTGGGTTCGGCAACAAAGACGCGAGGAAATTGGCACGCGCTGGCCCCAAAAACCCTATCCCGTGGATCCGCGCCTCCTGGAATCCGGACCGTTGTCCGCGTACAGCCAGGGGGGCGACGATTTGGAGTACGGCACGCGCTGTTGGCCTCGGGTGGCAGGCTGGTCAGTAACCTGGGATTATTTTGAGGAAGAGGGTTTTTTTGAACACGCCGCCTATCAATTAAGTTTAAGGGATGAGGCGCGTGAGGCTGTTTTAGGTGTTCCGGGTTTTGATGTAATGGATCCGGTGGCCGGTATGGCAAAGACGGCGCTTATGACCGTATCCAGCCGTCAGTGGGGATCGGGACTGGCGGATCATCTCGCAAAACGGGGAGTGGTTGTCAAACCCGAGCCGTTTTCGGGTGGAGTACGCCTGGCCTTCGCGGCCTTCAACACCCGCTCCGATATTGAAGCCTTGATCACTGCACTGCGGGAATTATAGTTCATCGGACTCCCGGTTGGCGGCAATGCGATCGGCCAAGAGCCACCCAAAATCGGGGTCCAACTGGGATGGGTCGACGCTGACGCTATCCCATCCGTCCCAGGGGCCTGGTAAGGGCGAATCCCATCGTCCCTGAATCCATCTTCTCCACTGGGGATCTTGCCAAAAGCGCGCTATATTGTCGAAGGTGAGTGGGGCTTTGGCACTCAGCAAAGCCCGTGCGGACGCCCGTAGGAGCATAAGTGCTTGGGGCGTGCTGCGTTCGGGGTATAAAAGCTCCATCAATTCGGCGACCGCCTGCACGCCTGATTCCACATCGGGTGTTTTGGGTCCAAACCCCATATCTTCATGCCCCCCTTCATTACTATTGTATCGTTCCTCGAAAGGCCTTTTGAATGCGGACAGGCGCTAGAGTGGCTTTCTTACATAGTGTGGGGAAATAAGGGGATGGGACTTTGCATACGACGCGGTATTGGCCGTGTATGGACCAGATCGGTCTCAAGAGCGAATTGGTTAAGGCATCGCTATTCTTTGGAACGTGTGCTTCGAGGGTATCGCGATGGGGGATTCGCTGTCCACACTGTTCAAGATATTCACGCGTTGCCGCGTAGGGTGGTAGAGGCTCAGGTCAGTCAATTGAGAGACTATTGGAGGCGGTGGCTTTATGGTGAGAGCGTGGCTATGGCCATCTTCGGACCAGCCGGAATCGTAGTGGGTGGACCCATGTTGTTTTCTGTTGTTCTGGCTTGGTCCATTGAAATGGGGTGGGCCTACGGTCTGGATATGAGCGATCCTCTGCGGGTTGACCATTTGCGCCGGTCTCTTTATGAATGCTTTCTCCGGGTGCTGGGGATTTCTTATGACAGAAGCCAAGCAGGATGGACGAAGTTCTTCAGGACCGCGGTGTTTTGGGGGTTTGGTCCCGAGTTTGAAGCGGCTGATGCGGTGATGGCCGAGATGCGCCGGAACTTTTCCCGAGAATGGGAGCAGCAAGCGCTCCGCTCACAAATCGATAGGGGTCATTCAGGTGAGAAAACCAACCATTCGCGGTTAATTCCAGACCCCGAGCTGCACCTTCCGTACAATAAGGGCATAGCCAAGTGAATGGAGGTGCTCTGATGGATGACGAGGGCGTTCGCGAGGAAGAGATCCGGCAGGATGAATGGTTTGACGTGATGCGGGAGTGGTTTGACAAGTAGCGAGGTGGGTGCTCCCCGCCCCGTAAGTCATAGGTGCTTGACCAGGACCAATTCGTCGTGGATGCCAATTCCGTTGTCCGCGATCGCCGGAATTCCCGGCTTTTTTTCGCGTGCGGCATCAATAGATCCCACCAGCACTTCGGTCAAGCGGTAGCCACACTTTTGATAGAAAGCTAGCGCTAAGAGATTATCGTTGGATGTCACCAACACCACTTTTTGTTTTCTTGCCGCTAAAATATTTTCTTCTGCCGCCTGTAGTAGGGCGGTGCCAATACCCTGGCGTTCGATCAGCGCGTTAAGGCTGATAATTTCCGCCTCCGATTCCTTCATATGCCAGGTGACTAGGCCTACGGGATTGCCGTCTATGATTGCGATCCGTGCCTTTAACTGATCCAGCCGATAGGCAGTGCCACGAGAGATCATAGTGCTCCCGCCCCATTCCCTGTCCCACAGTTGTACCACCCACTCTTCGGTTTTCTTGGTCACGCGCTCAATGTGCATGAAAACATTATACTAGAGGGAAGAGGACGAACAACGAGAATCGTTATCGAGAAACAATCGTCCCTGAAAGAGTGACATGTAATGCGCATTGGTCTTATTGCTCACGACAACAAAAAGCCCTCCCTGGTGGAATTTGTGGCGCGCTACCAACAGCAATTTCGTCAGCATGAACTATACGCGACCGGCCATACCGGTCAGCAAATTAGCGATAGGACGGGGCTTTCAGTCCATTGCTTATTGTCCGGCCCTTTGGGAGGCGACCAGCAAATGGGCAGTCGGATTGCGGAGGGGGCGATTGATATGTTGTTTTTCTTTCGTGATCCCTTGTTTGCTCACCCTCACGAACCCGACGTGACCGCACTGTTGCGATTGTCGGATGTGCAAAGCATTCCGGTGGCGACCAATCCCGCAACGGCCGAAGCATTGGTGCGGTTATTATAGGATGTGGCTGTCGGGGTAAGCATCATGGTTGCGTCGCCTCCGGGCATGATTGCTTCGTAAGGCCGGCTCTTTATCCACTACTGTTGCAGCGGCGCTTGTTTCAGTTGGCTAATGCGGTCGGACAATCTATCTTTTGCCACTAAGACTTGGGTAAAGACACCATGGCCAATCGTTCCTCGGACATTTTGAGCGCGCACATCGGTGACAATTTTGGTGCCGGTGAGTTGAGTTAGCGTGGCGGTGGCCGAAAAGATCTCGCCGACCAGTGTGGGAGCGAGATGGACAATATCCACGGCATATCCGACCGCGTCCTCATTCTCTTCCAAATAGGGCAGAATGAGACTTCGACTCGCCCATTCCATCCACTCGATCATCTGGGCGGTGGCCAAGACAGGATGGATTTTTTGCCCGCCGAGCTGTGCCACCATGTTTTCGGTGACAAGCGTAAAGACAGTACTCGAGGCACCCATTTGAAGACCCTCTTTCACAGGCAGCCCTCCTTTAAGGATTCCTGTTTCGTTTATTATACCTTTCGCGGAATGTACGGCCCAGATTGACGTTATCGCATCTCATTGGTAGCAGGCACATGGTATGTATTCCCCACGCACATGCCCAGGGGCAATGGTTGGTTCAAACGTATTCCGAGAGGCCAGCGGCCAACGCGTTGGGGTCGCCGTGCTCGATACCGAAGAGAGCTTCTTGAAGCGCAAAAGTGGCGCGGTAGAAGATGGCACGATCAAGCAACTGGGACGGAGCAAGGTGGTTCGACTGGAAATTCGCCCACATCTCGGGATGAATAGTACTGGCGGACGCATAGTCAATTGCGGGATCGCCGATCGCTACCGATCCCCAATCTATTACGGCGCATACCTCGGGAGTATTCGGGGCCATAAGAAGATTGGTGCCGCCAAAATCGCCGTGGATAAGGGTTAGCGGAATAGTGTGGGGTGCGGCTGTTTCAAAATGGTGGCTAAAGTGACGAGCGACTTCTTGCCGGGCCTCGGGTCGCATTAGGGGAAACAGGTGGCGCCGAATGCGGACAAACATATCCGACCAATAGGACACAGGGTCCTCGACCTCTAGCACCTGTTGCAGTTCAGGGGTGACAGGTCGCGAATGCACTGACTGGAGGATTTGGGCCAACTGACCGGCAATGGTCTTAAGATGGCGATGGCTGAGACGGGTAGACCGAGCCTGGGTCAAAGGGCGTCCGACGATCAGGGGATAGCCCATAAACCATTCGGATTTGCGATTCTCGGGGAAATGGACGACGGTCGGGCGAGGGGTTTTGACCGTTAGAAGGTCGCCGGACATGTCCCGCAAAACCATGGTTTCCCGTGCTAACGCCTGCGACGCTTGCAGGGTGCGCGGGAAACGAAAGATCCACGCACTATTGATGAGCAGTACCTCGTTGTTTTGCCCTGAAGCAATTCGCCGGACGTGCTGAATGGGCATATCCGGCATTGCGTCCGCAATGCGTCTCACTAACTCCGACCGCCGACAAGATCGGATCACATCATTCATGGGAGGCTCCCTTTTTGGATCAAAGAGTCCTAAGGCATTAGGAGCGATGGGGCAACTAAGAGAGAGAACGTATCCGATCGCAAACCTAACCGCAATGTCTCCAAGTTGATGATGCCACTTAAGGGGACATTGGACAAGTTGACTTGACTCCCGAGCTTTTGAATCCAGTAGACTTGGTGGGTTTTGTTGGGAGCTTCAAACATTAAAGTCGACGGATCAATCGCGGCTGATAGAATGCCATCGGTGAGGTCACTGCGAATTTCCCCATTGGGAAGGCAGAGACCCGCTGTGCCTGATTCTCTCGACTCCAAAATGATCAAATCTGCACCGGAGTCAAGATCGCTCTTGATTTGGCGGATCCAGTCGCCTGCAGTCCAATGCGCCGACTCTTCGGGACTCTTACTACCCACTTCCGAAAAAACGCGACAGTACTCTTTAAACCGGCGGATGAGATGGTGGCGTTGATCCGATGGCAGGTGAACAGTTCCATCCGAGATTTCCACAACGGGGCAGTCACATTGCCGTACCAGATTCATAAATGAATCCAGCGCATCTTGTGCCCAGTAGGCTTCAAAGAGTGTGCCGCCAAACGAATAGTCCACGCCATATTCTTTCAAGACGGCCATTTTTTCCTCGATGACATCGGTGACTAAAGCGGTGCCCCATCCAAACTTGACTCCGTCGATATGGCGATGAAATGACGTGATGACGTCACGAAAGCCCGCTAGCGGCATCCCGTCGTCGATACACCAGGTAAGCCCTTGTGTACGCGGTTTGGCCATCCGGTTGATTACCTCAAGGCCTTTTAAGTTCACGCGCGACGCCCCCTTTAAATTTGCCCGAATTATCGCGCTCAATTGGTGACCCTAGATTAGCAGGCTTCCCTGAATGCCGCCTAAACGACACCTGAAATCCGGCTGAACAATTAAAAATTCTTCCCCAATGGAAAAGGATGCTCAATCTATCGACACACTCCTTCACGGCGACTCTCAGACGAGATGGTTGCTCTTCTCGTGATTGAACGCCCGCCCGGTGTTTCGCCGTCCTCTGAACTCGGCGCGCATGACGCTTAGGATTATGAACGCGCTCGGAGTTTGGCGGACCAGTACCGTAGGAGTGTTAATGGTTGTTTCCAGGCGGTATACTGAGGCCGACAGATATTTCACTTAGAGGACGGATAACGCGATGCCGACGATTTTTACCCGCCTGATCAACCGGGAACTTCCGAGCCACATCGTGGCGGAAGACGAGGTGTTCTTCGCTTTTTTGGATATTCGACCTATACGACCGGGCCATACGCTAGTCATTCCCAAACAAGAAGTCGACCAGTTTTTTGATATGGATGACGACACATTGACGCGCGTGTTGCGATTTGCCAAACCGATCACGCATGCCATCCTGGAGGTGACGGGCGCCGACCGGGTGGGCGCCGTCGTGGCCGGGTTTGATGTGCCGCATGCCCATTTGCATCTCATTCCGGCCGATACCATGGCTGATTTGGATTTCGCACGGGCCAAACCTGCCGAACCCGACGATTTAAAGAGGATGGCTGAGTCTATTCGGCGGGCTCTGAGTCAATGAACACCAAGCTTACCGATGTTCTCCAGATTGAACGCCCGATTATACAAGGCGGACTAGCCTATTTGGCGCGCGCCCGGTTGGCCGCTGCCGTGTCAAACGCTGGAGGACTGGGCCAAATCACGGCGACAACACTGGAGGGGCCTTATGAGTTAAGGCAAGAGATTGCAGAGGTCCGGCGTCTCACTCAAAACCCTTTTGGCGTAAACTTTGCCTTGGGCCATCGACCTATTGACGATTTAATGGCGACCGCCCTTGATGCTAAAGTGCCCGTGATATCCGTGACCGGTGGGAATCCTGCCCCTTACGCGGAGAAGATTGTGGGTGCGGGTTCGTTACTCATGGTGTTGGTGGCTGGTGTTCGTGCTGCCATGAAGGCGGAATCGTTGGGCGCGTCTGTCGTGATTGGTGTCGGAGTGGAAGGCGGTGGTCATCTGGGGCGGGATGATGTTGGCACCATGATACTGACCCGTCGGCTCGTAGAATCCGTGCGGATCCCGGTCGTTGCGTCTGGGGGCATCGGCAGCGGTCAGCAATTGGCGGCTGCCCTGGCGCTGGGTGCCTCGGGCGTCGAGATGGGTACACGCTTTGTGGCGACCCAAGAGTGCATCGCGCATCCTCGCTATAAAGAGGCTTTAGTGCGATACGACATGCACGAAACCGCGATTATTGAACGATCCATCGGGCGGCCGGGACGAACTTTGCCATCTCGCCATGTGAACACCATATTAGACGTCGAAGCCGGATCCCCAGACCTTCAGACGTTGTTGCCGTATATACATGGAGAGATTAACTATGAGGCAGCGGTTAACGGACGATTAGAGGAGGGGTTTGTGTGGGCTGGTCAGGTGATCGGTCTTATTCACGACATTCCCTCGGTGGCCGACTTAATGGAGCGGATGGATCATGATGCAAAGGCGGCGTTTTTGGCCCTATCCAACGTGTGGGGATAGCGGGTCTTGAAGGGAGAAGAGCGACAATGTTTACGGCCAGAGACATCGTTATCATGAGTGTTGACCGCTCGCAACCGGATATCATTCTGGTGAACACGGCGGTTGATTTTCTGCATTGCCCCATTCAGTTGTCGAAATCCATGTTGCGGACGTTGGGATATACCGTGTATCGGCCACAGAAGATCAAACCGCTGATCCATGCGGTGATTTTTCGCCAAGCCGAGCGGCATGGGGGTCAAATTCCCTTAGGAGGAATTACTGTGCAAGCCGATGACTTGCAAGGGTTGCCGTTTAATCCGGTGGCAAAGTCCCGGGATGGTAGTACTGGCTCTGAAAGTACATAAGTGGGCGCCCCGGGTTGAGTAGCTCCAAATGCTCCACCAGCCCGACAATAATGTGATGGTCGCCAGCTTGGACAACATTATCGACCGCACAATCTAAGTAGGCCAGGCTGTCTTTCAAATAGGGTATGCCGCCTAAGCCCATGCCGCAGTTCAGGGTGGAGTAGAGGGTGTCTTGAGGACCGATGAGGGCAAACCTTTGACTCACCGCTTCTTGTTGCTCGCTGAGAATGCTGACCGTAAAGCGGTGGGACGACATCACCGCACTAAAAGTATCGGCACGATTGTCGGCGCAAAATAGTACTAAAGGGGGGTGGAGCGACACCGATGTAAAGGAATTGACGGTCATGCCACGGATAGCTCCTGGGATTCCACTGATTACGACCGTGATGCCGGTGACGAATTGTGCAAGAACGTCACGGAAAGTCTGGCTATCCAAACTGGTCCCTCGTTTCTTGTGGTTATCATATCATATTTGTTAGGGTGCCTTTGGTGCTGACCGGGGCCTGTCTAGAAAGGGGAGACACGATGTTAGTCGCACGGGATACGGAAATTTATTTGTTAGAAGGTGCCCGTACGCCGTTTGGCACCTATGGCGGACTGCTCAAAGAGGTGGATGCCGTGACACTCGGTACGATTGCCGCGAAAGGCGCACTTCAGAGATCAAAGCTTCCTGGGGGCGCGGTCGATTTTACCGTGATCGGAGGCGTGCTGCCCTCGGCCCCTAATTTTGCCTATTTAGCGCGTCACGTTGCTCTTAATGCTGGGGTGCGTCAAGAGGCGGATAGTCTCACGGTGAATCGACTGTGCGGATCAGGTCTACAGGCAGTCATCTCGACGGCGCATTCTCTGATGATGGGGGATGGTCAGGTGGCGCTGGCTGGGGGGACGGAGAACATGAGCCAGGCTCCTTTTGCCTTACGACATAGCCGATGGGGCATTAAGGACGGGCCCCCGGATTTAGACGATACCCTGCAGTCTACGCTGACCGATCTGGGTTGTGGACTGGGCATGGGAATGACAGCGGAGAATCTCGCGGAGCGGTATGACATTACGCGAGAGGATCAGGATGCCTATTCGGTCTTCAGTCACCAACGCGCTCACGAGGCGCAAAGTCAGGGTCTCTTGGCCGAGGAAATTGTTCCTGTACCCCTAAAGATTAAAGGCAAGCTCGATATGGTAGATCGCGATGAACACATTCGACCGGATACTTCGTTGGAGCGATTAGGCCATCTTAAACCGGTATTCAAATCCCCAGGCGGTACGGTCACAGCGGGCAATTCGTCGGGTATCAATGACGGGGCAGCCATGGTGGTATTAGCGACAGGCGACTTTGTCCAAACCCATGGGTTAAAGCCCATAGCTCGCATCGTGAGCTATGGTGTAGCCGGGGTTGATCCCCGTATTATGGGATTTGGCCCGGTTCCCGCGTCCATGAAGGCATTAGAGCGGGCTAGTCTTGACCTGGAGGAAATTGGACGGTTCGAGATTAATGAGGCGTTTGCCGCCCAATATTTGGCGGTCGAAAAAGCGCTCGAGTTAGATCGGCATCGGACCAATGTCCATGGCGGCGCGATAGCCCTGGGTCACCCGGTCGGAGCCTCTGGAGGAAGGTTGCTGCTTACCATGATGTACGAACTTCGGCGCGCAGCGGTACACTATGGTCTGGTCTCGTTATGCATCGGGGGTGGCCAAGGGATTGCCATGATCATCGAAACAGTTTGATGCTAGGGGATGAGGCGCTCAGGCTGCGACGGTGATATTTCGGTCTGCCAGCTAACATCCAAAATACAATCTATATTTTACGGTGATGACGAGCCCAGAGTGGCTTGCATTTCCAAATGATAAGATTCGTGGGCGAGAATTCGATCTAAAGTGGGTACGAGTTGGGGCATGTGGTCATGAGCCCATATTCGAATTTCGGTGAAAGCGTGCATTTCTTCGTGTTCGCCGACTCGTACATCCCCCGGGGGATCGCTGGTTAACGTCGGGTCATAGCCCATCTGTCCCAAGCGTTTTCCAATCCAACCCATGTGGCGCATCTCGTCAACGGCCCGTTCCTCCGCGTCCATACCCATGGTTTTTTGGTGGTCATGCATAAAGGACTGCCATAAATACTTAAGCATTTGCTGATATTCAATCCGCATGCTGTTCCGCAATTTGTTCGCTACGGGAGCGACTTGTTCGGCGGGTTCTTGATCCCAAAGGGGTTGGCCATGGCTCTCCTGGAGTAGCTCTTGAAACTGCCGTAAATGGTCGCGCTCGTCAACGATGATGCGGCGTAGAAGGGTAGAGACCTGGGGATTGGTGATACGCTCTGCATGATCACGATATTGATCGATGGCCCGAATTTCGGCGTCGACATCCTTTTGCATGGCGGCCGCAAGATCTTTGAACATAGTGACTGGAGGAATGGTCAGGTCCGGTTCACCACCCAATTGGGCGATGGTATGGCTAAGCCATTTGAAATGACGCATTTCGTCATTGGCAATCTCCAGGATTTGGGGTCCATATTGCCGGGCTACTGTCCAGGCGTGAGTGAGATAATATACGATGGCGTCATGCTCTCCCACTAGATCGACATTGAGGAGTGCGGCCACCGCCTTTGTATCGGATGCTTCGACGGAGGACATAGCCACCCACCTCCCTTTCTTCAGTATGCTAGGTAGGTAGTATTGAGCAGAAATGCGCCGATTATACGCCCATTCTGGTCGTGAATTAGAAATCATCGGTTGACGGCCCCCAGCGCAGTGCCATGGTTAGTGCCAGAGCGACCAGGGTTGTTACACCTAAATCCAGCAAGTAATCTCTAAGTTGGATGCGTGTCGGAGCAATAACGGCTTGGGCAGTCACAACGAGGATGCGGCGAATCGCTGCGATGATGCCCACAACCAAAAAGGGCTGGTAGCGAAAGCGATGCGTCTTTAGAAACAGGAGCAGGGTGTGGACCAATTCTGCTAACATCAGAATCACCAGGAACCGGTCTAGAATACTGTTAATGAGGTTTGGCACCGAGCGAAAATCCGCATGCACCAGCGTGGCACCCACGATGTAAAGCGCGCTCGCAAAGAGCAGCATGGCCAAGAGGACATAGATGATATCCTCCAAAATTCCCAGTACGCCGACGAGGCGCTGACGCACATGATGAGACATCCATTGCTCCCGCATCCGTTCAGCCATGGGCACCGGCTTCATCATAGTTCCACCCTTTCAGCGGCCACGGTCGTTTAAAGCCATCGTGATCTCTTTGTATGATAAAACCCTCCTTGGACCTTGATGGTGAATGCGCCGCCAATAGTCGAATTTGCATCGTGAACATCGTGACAAGCCCTGCCATTGAGTCTTCCCAATGACGCACCGAGTCAAGCCGAAAGCTACACAAACACAAAAGCGATTTCATGGAAAACAGTTGCGACAGGCTCAATGCTTCTCAAACCCGTGGATGGCGGCGCAGCGGAATCGAACTTATGTGCTATTTAAAAAGTATCGGATCGGGACCATCGCGGCCGAGAGGTCCACAATGGACGCTCAAATGTTGCATGGGATAAACGCATAGCCTGGTAACGGTTGAAATGACTGGCAGGCGCCGGACTTCAGTTCCATCGTCTTGGGAACGAGTGGCTCTACTTTACCGTTTCCTGGTAGTATGAGATATGACCTTAGAAATCACCGAGGCTTGGCGGGCTTGCCTCACCGAAATGTGGACGGCGTTTTCGCATGGATCCATTCCGGTGGGCGCCGTGTATGTTGACGGCTCTGGGACCATCCGATATCGAGGCCGAAACCGACTTTACGAACGACAGGCTCCCCACCCCTATATTTCCGGCAGCCGGATTGGCCATGCCGAAATGAATGTGTTGGTGCAAATCCCGACAGATGACTATCCCAATATCGGACAAGGGATCTTATATACCACGCTCGAACCCTGTCCGATGTGTACCGGATCTTTGGTAATGAGCGGGGTGCGTAGCGTGCGTTACGGAGCACGTGATGGTGAATGGGGCGCGTTGGCCTTGTTGACCCGCGAACCGTTGGTTAAAAAGCCTATCGTTGTTGAAGGACCTCATCCGGTGGTTGAAATCATGTCGCTGGCCTTGTCCATTGTCCGCTGCGTAGAGCACCCCAGTAGCCGGGCGGCCGACTTTATTCGAACGTTTTCCGCGACCAATCCGGCGGCTGGGCGTCTGGCCCAACAGTGGATCGCAACGGGATTCTTGGCCTCTGCTATTGATCGCGGTGATCCCGTTGATAGAGTGATCGACGCCGTATTGACCGCCATGGAATAGAACACCCCGAACCTGATAGAGGTGGGAAGACTGACATCGGTCAAATCATTAGGCGGTAGGCTGGGGTACGAAAGGACCTCCCTCCCCCGTTCTGATCGTTTGCTGGCCTAAGCGTCCGCAGCCTCGATGAACCTATTTTGCGAGAAGCCCATCGGCCTGGTGCAGGGTTGATCCTACCGGTCGCTACAAGATGGTCAATGATGTTTTCACGCGGGCCGTCTATGGGGATCCATCAGGCGCCATACAAGGTTATCCAAACGGGATGATGTACTCAAGCCAAGGGGATCGGCTAAATACGGTATAGTTTTAGCCAGTTTTGTCGGGTCAGAACGTAATGTCGCTCGTTCATCGCTTCTTTGTATTTGGGGTTATAGCGAATCTTCACCTCCACCAACTCAAACCCTGCCCGCTCCATGGACTGTACAGAATTGACGTTTTGCTCCCACGCGCCGGCATGCATCTCATCGACAGCCAATTCTTCGAAGGCATAGCGATAGACTAATCGACGGGCCGCCATCGTGCACCCGGTGCGCCAGAACGGTTTAGCAATGCGTTGGGCGTCGCTGCTCATGCACTTTTCTTCGCATGTAACGGGTATCGCTATCCAATAGGTACCGACCATCTGGTCAGACCGGCCATCCCGAATGCACCAGGCGATGATGTCTGGATGGGCAATATAGCCTAACAGCAACTCGCGCACGTTTGCCAGGCTGTCGGGAACCTGGTTGCCTGTCCACCTGTGCATATCCGGTTCCTGCATGGCGATAAACCACTCGGGCGCATCCCGGTCTACGTCAAACGGACGCAGTATCAGCGTGACATCACGAAGTGTTTTGCCCGGGATCGCCACCATCACATCCCTCCTGATAGGCTATCTTAGCATTTAAGCTGTGCCGGGGACGACTGCTTTTGGCTACGGTCTTGGAACGACTGCATAAAGTGACCGAAGAGTATCGCTGTCTAGATCCCCTGGACCCGTTTGGCATCATCACCTTGAACTTTGGCGATGTGCCTGCCCTGCCCGATTAAGCTCATGTTGCTTCTGGTATTCTGAGCTTGTCACATTGCCTGACGTCTGAAGGTCGGCTGGACACTCCCGACATTCAAGGCAGGGGGGGAACGTTTCATGATTGGTTTATTGCAAATCGTACTCGGACACGTCCGCCGACGGCCGGCCTGGCAATACACGCTCTTGGCCTTTATTGGGGTGGGTCTGGGCGCGACCGGATTTAGTCTAACACAGCATGTCTCATGGTTCATTGGGTGGTATTGGGCTGTTGTCACGGCCACTACCGTGGGATATGGCGACGTCGTGCCTCATAACGCCTTGGGCCGGGTCATTGCCATAGCCACCATGTTGGTAGTCATTCCTTTGCTGGCAGCGGCCTTTGCGGAATGGTCCAGTTCCATGGCTAGTGTTCGATTGGGGAGGTTGTTAGGGATGCATCGTGTCGATGCCAATGACCATTGGGTCGTTTTGGGATACACATCGTTAATCCCGCATCTTATGCCGGAGCTTTTAAGTCATCATCCTAATGTCGTGCTGGTTGCCAACGACATTGACCGGGGCCATCTTCCCGATCACCCGGGCATGGAAGTATTGGTCGGGGATCCCACCAATCCTCACGTATTAGCCAAAGCGCATTTGGATTCGGCCCGGCAAATTTTGGTGGTAGGGGAAACTGACGGTGAAGTACTGATTACCGCAATAGAGGCGCATAAGTTAGCGCCTGCACAGTCTATCCTGGCCGTAACGGAGCGCAAAAATGCGGTGCATGCGCTCAGGGATTTAGGTATTGACGCCATTGATACTCAGTCCTGGCTCAACCAGTTTATCATTCAGCGGCTTGAGGCTGACAGCGGGAATCACACAAATGGGTAGAACCTTTGGGAGGAGTCATCCAACGTTGCTAGCTAGGAACAGTCGCAAAGTTGACTCCCGAAAATTAGATTGGAGTCGATGTTATACAGGAATTCGATCGAACAATGTCGAATCGAGGGGACGACAGGAGGTTAACCGTGGCCCCATTAACCATCGGACGGCGCATGAGGCGCGAATTCTATCAGATGATGCAAGCCGGTTCGGTTCATACCATCTATCAGCCAGTCGTACTGATCGCCGGATCGTCGGCTATTGGCTATGAGGCCTTGAGCCGCGGTCCGGTCCCGGCCCTAGCGAGTCCGCTTACATTGTTTGAACTGGCATCCCAGGAATCTTTAGGGCCGCGCTTGGATTTATTGTGCTGTCGACGGGCTTTAGAGAATTTCCCCCTGAAAGATCGGGAGGACATCTTATTGTTTATCAACCTGCTTCCCGAAACCCTCGAAATGGGCTGTGTGAATGCCGATAAACTCAAGCGATGGACCGATCAAAGCGGCATAGCTCCAGGCCGCGTGGTCCTCGAGGTGATCGAAAAGGAAATGCGCGACCCCGCCCGCTTTTATTCCCAGGTAATGCGTTTGCGCCGCGCGGGATTTCGCTTCGCGGTTGATGATGTGGGAACTGGTTACAGCAATTTGTCTTTGCTGTCTGATCTTGCTCCGGAATTCTTCAAACTGGACTTAGACTTCGTACGTTTGACACGGATCCGCCCGGTTCGTCAATTGCTCGTGGAAAGCTTGGTGCGGTTTTCGGGACAAATTGGGGCGATGGTGGTCGCGGAAGGCATCGAATCTGCGGCCGATGCCGAGGTGTTTCGCGTCCTTGGCGTCCATTTGGCGCAAGGGTTTTTATACCGTCCCGCTTAATGACCGGTAATGGCAGATTCGAGGCGGGCACGCAAGGCGTGTGCCTTCAGGGCATTTTGATCCCACTGGAGTTCGTCCACGATAATCACCCCAAGGCCTAAAGGCCTTTCAAACACTAGGGCTTTGGGCTCATCGTCCACACTCACCAGAACCGAGGCGGTTTTGATTTGTTCCGGCTTGTCATATTCCTGCCAGTCGACTGGTGAGGATAGAATGAGGCGGTGAGTTTTGGGTACACCAGTCCAGGCCTCACGGGCCAAGGGCGGCTCGCCCTTTGGGTAGGTCCAATCCAAGAGTGTCGGGCTCACACCATCTGTGAGAAAAGATAGCCGGGTATTGAGGCCGCCCCGCTCATGGCCGGCCGGCAGGATCACGGATTTTAGCGGCCATCCAGTGAGTTGACGCACCAACCCACTATCTTCGGCACCATCGTGAAGCCAGAGCCGACCGCCACGATGGACCCAAAGGGAAACCGCCTGCCATTCCGATTTAAGTTGTTCGCGAACCTGGGGATCCTTCATGTCCACTAGGAGTACCTGATCCGACGATATGGGAACTTGGGTCGTAGAAGCTTTACCGATGTAAGGACTCAATCTGGACCCCCAATACTGAAGAGCCAGGGGCGCTTCAGTGGTTTGTGCTGCCTGAATGAGGCTGTCTAAAAGGCGTTCGGCCATGGGCTCGAGGAACAGGCGTGCAATGAGGGGATACTGACAAAACCAGGCTTGGCCGCGACCTAAAGTCCAGGTCACGAGACTGGCGCCACTGAGTGTTTCGCCGCCATTGGCGAGAATCTTAAAGGCGGGAGTGGGGGGCACGTCTAAGAGGCCTTCCGCTACGACATCCCCTGAACCTCGCCACCACGAGAGGTCCGAATCGTTAACGCCCTTCACCGCCCGGTTGTGAGGCGCTTCGATAAACGTGGTCGTCACGGGGGTGTGGCCCACGATAAGTCCGTTGGCAGGGGCCCAGCCGCCGGGCTGCGCTAACGCTAAAACCCGCCCGCCCCGGCCCACGGCGGATTCCAACGCGGACCACAACTGAAACCCCGGGGCCATTCCTTCGGCGATAATGATGGGGTCCCGGATACTTTGGCCATCCCAGGCTTGCACATCATACCCCTTTTGTGTGAGGGCCTGACGGGTTTTGCCCAAAGGGTCAAGCACTGCGACGCGGGATCGCTCGGGTTTGAGCCGGGGATAAAACGTGAGTGGACGGTGGCGTGTTTCGATGAGAGTGCCATCCGCCTGGGCTAGCCGGGTTTCGAAAGCGCCAACGGTCGGGCGACGGACAGAAGGGGCGTCGATAGAGGCTGCGAAGGTGGTTTGCCCAAGCCCCGCTAGTGTCACATGTCGCGTGCCGGATTTAGAGCGCCCGCCGCCCGACCATCGCCAGCTTATGGTGAAGGTGGTCGTGCGATCCACATCGTTATGAATGGTCAATGACCGTTCATATAATGTTCCGCCAAAGGCGCGCGAGGACCAGGATCGGTCTATCACCGTTTGCCGTTGGTAGCCTTGGGCGATGGCTCCGTGCAGGGCGTTGGGATGCCAGCCCGGCGAGCCGGGGAGCCAATGGGGATTCAAAGTGGCGGCGAACTTTCCGACCCGACGCGGCCGCGGACCGGGAGTTATTTGATTGGGATAGTGAAGAGCCACGGAATGATCGGGCAAGGGTTTATTCCCATACCACACCAGATTCCAAGGGGTCACGCCAGTGACTCCCGCTGCCCGAAACCCTTCGATTTGGGCCTGGGTAATGAGTGCATTGGCCATCCACAATCCAGACATGCCAAGAAAAGGCGCCTGCCCAGCCACAACACTTAGGATAGAGGGCCCGGCTTCCCACATCAGTCCAAATTCGCTAATCATGAGCGGTTTGGTGCGTTTCCAGCGGTTTGCCTGACTTTCGCCGGGGGCAAAGGCATAAAACGAGGCGGGAAGGGCTGGGGCCTGAGTGATTTCCAAGGGGTAGTGCCAACTAATTAGATCGGCAATGTGGTCGGGGTCCCCGTCACCTTCGAAATAGACGGGTCTAGTATTATCCGTGCGGGTGATGGGCTCTTTTAAAGAGGCCACTAAGGGCGACCATTTGGGGCCATAGGCCAGTAAGACCTCGTTTTCGGCACTCCATAGAATGACACTAGGGTGGTGGCGATCGCGACGCACCCGGGCGACCAAATGCTCTTTGGCATGCACCCAAAACTGTGGGTCGTTCAAATTAAGATTCTTGGAGGATCCGTAGATGGCAGACTCGGCCACAATGAGCATACCCACCTCATCGGCCACGTCGTAAAAGACCGGCGGATAGGGCATGGCGTGCAGCCGCACATAGTTGGCGTGGGCGGCGTGTGCCATGCGAAACCATGTCATCGCATAGTCGCGATTATTTTCCAGGGAACCAAAATAATGCCATTCATCACCAAATAGCCGAATTTTTCGGTGGTTGAGGATGAGATGTTGTCCCGTGACCCAGACTTCCCTGAATCCAAATCGCACTGTCGTGGCGTCGCGCACTTTCCCGTTGACACGGGCCGTGACCGTGGCTTCATATAAATGGGGGTCGTCGGGATTCCACCAATGGGCACTGGTCCAGGGCCGGGTCCAATCGAGGACGGCGGTCTGATTCGGGGGAGCTTGGACAATCCGGTCGTGGCGGAGCACCTCTTGCGATTGGTCCCAAATTTGGTAGGACAGATGAACCGTTTCGGCTGTCGCGCCCCGGTTGGTCACTTTAAGGTTGATGGAAAGGGTCTCAGTTCGGACTGACGTGGTGACGGTCATATCGCCGAGGGCGATTAGGTCTTCGACTACGAGCCACACGTTTTGCCAAATGCCACCGCATAACTGCCCCCACCAGGAACCCATCGGGTAATTAAAACCATCCGGGCCCTTCATGGCTCGAGGACCGGTAACGGCCACCCACACGGTATTGTCCCCCACCGAAGCCTGATCGGTGATGTCGACGCTGAAGGGGACGGTACCACCGGCATGAGAGCCTGCCCAATGCCCATTGACATACACGTCGGCTTGAAAATTCACCGCTTCGAACAACAGCATCAAGCGGCCCGAAGGGACCTCTTTGAGAGAAAAGCGGGTGCGATACCAGCCGGCCTCAACCTGGTCCCAGGTGCGCGGGGTATCCCAAATGTCGTATGCCCCAAAAGGCGTGGCAAAATTAGGAGCAGCCGTCATGTTCCATTCGCTGGGCACAGCAATGGGATGCCATGTGCCCAAGGGTGGGCGATGACCCAGGGGGAGCGACACCGGTTGAAATTCCCAGGTGCCATTCAACAGACGCCCAGGCTGTCCGGCTTTTTTGCGATTGGGAGTGCCTTTTAAGAGAGGCAGCCAATGACCGGCCGTTGCAACGGATAGAAGGAGTACCAAACCCATCGAGCCGAGGAGAAACCGCCGTCGGGTAAAACGGCGCGACTTTTTGAGTCGCCAGCGTCCTGGCTTGGAGAAACTGGCGTGACGACCCCGGGGCATACCGCCACACTCCTTTAAAGGGACAGGGGATTATTCGGCGTGATGATCTTGTCCAGGATAAAGGCGAGTTCCCGCGAGCTCTCCCAGAGCCTGGGCAAGCGGCCCGATGATCCGAAATGCCCCGAACCCATATGAGTCCACAGGATGAGTTGGTTCTGGTCAGTCTTCTTGTCCCTGAGTTTAGCCACCCACTTGGCCGGTTCAAAGTACCCGACCCGGGGGTCGTTCAGGCCTGTGGTCACGTAGAGATGCGGATAGTCTTGGGCCCTGACGTTGTCATAAGGGCTATACGACTTCATGTAGTGATAGTGCTCGGCATCTTCGGGATTGCCCCACTCGTCCCACTCTAACGTGGTTAAGGGAATGGATGCGTCTAGCATGGTGGTAATCACGTCCACGAAGGGTACTCCGGGTGCTGCCACTTGGAACAAGTCTGGACGCATGCTGATGACGGCACCCATCAAGAGTCCTCCGGCGCTGCGACCCTGGGCGGCCAGACGATGCGGTAGGGTATAACCCGCATTGACGAGAAATTCGGCAACATCGATGAAATCCGTGAAGGTGTTGCGCTTTTTAAGCAACTTGCCGTTTTGGTACCAGGGGTATCCCATTTCTGATCCGCCACGCACATGGGCAATGGCAAACAATACCCCTCGGTCCAGCGCGGGCAGCCGCCTTACATCAAAGCGCGGGTCCGCATTGGTGCCATACGATCCGTAGCCATAGAGAATGAGGGGATGGGGTTCTCGGAAGGCATCCGAACGCCCCACCAAAGATATCGGTACGGGCGTTCCATCTTGAGCCGTAGCCCAAAGCCGCAGTTGGCGATATGCTTGGGCGTCATACGCTTTGACCTTGTCTTGCCGAACCAGGGTTTTTGCGTCGGTGTCGAGGTCCACTGCAAAATCGGTGGGAGAGGTTACTAAGGATTCATATTGGATCAGCACTTCACGGGCGTCGTAATCCCGGTTAAAGCGGGGAAGGGCAGTATACACCGGCTCGTTCCAACTTATGCGGTTCATGTGGCTATCCTTAAAGATCCACACCTGGCTTAATCCCTCTTCCCGTCCCATGACAACCAGACCTCGGGAAAAGGGGAGCAAAGTCTCGACATAGCGTTCCGCCTGATGGGGAATCAGTGGGGTGAGGGCTTCAGGGCGGGGGTCCTCGAGGGGTGCCCACAGGACCTCAAAATTTTGGGCTCCGTCATTGGTCAGACACAATAAATGGTCGTTCCAGTGCTCCAACGTGTAGAGAACACCGGGGCGCCGTTTTTGAAAGAGGGTCAGAGAGGCTTTGGGATCGGCCAGATTAAGATAGTGCGTTTCGCTTGAGGTTTTGCTGGAGGAATTTAGGAAGAGATACTGGCCGCTTTGAGACGTCGACAGCTCTAGCGATTGATCTTCCCTCGGCTC
The DNA here is from genome assembly GCA_021806205.1 of Bacillota bacterium. Classification (GTDB taxonomy): domain Bacteria; phylum Bacillota; class Sulfobacillia; order Sulfobacillales; family Sulfobacillaceae; genus Sulfobacillus_B. The sequence continues at coordinate 20,728 of JAJZXX010000230.1, forward strand.
TTCGTAAAGGATTTCGCCATTAGGATGATTCGGTGACTGGCGTATCAGACGATACGGTTTTTGCGCGGCATCGACCTCAATGTAATAGAGGGCGGTGGCGGATAGGTTCCAGGCGGTGCTGGACCCAATGAAGACGTTGGGAATTGGGGTTCCAATCAGGCGATCCAGACTCAAATCTTTGATGTAAAGGGTGTAGCGGTCGCTGCCGTCACGATTTTCCAGGTAGAGGAGTTTGGTGTGGTCAGGGCTGACACTCACGGTACTTACATCAATATATTGATCGCCCCAGGCCAGGACATTCACGTCCAGCAACAATTCTTCTCGGCTTTCATCAAGTTCGCTGCGATTCGCGGCGCGTTGGCGATAATAGGTTTTATACTGCTGATCGGGGTTGATGCGCCAGTAATAGTAATAGGGGCCGTGCTGAGCCGGCGGACTCTCCTCAACGTCGGGCAAGTGCCGTTTCATATCGTCGTAGAGTTCTTGTTGCAGGGGAGCCAGGGGGGCCATCATCTCTTCAAAGTAGTGATTTTCCTCCGTGAGATAGGCTATGACGTCCGGATCGTTCTTTTGGTTTAACCAATAATAATCATCGGGTCTGGTGTCCCCATGAATCTCATGAGGATGTGGACGTTTGGCGGCTATCGGGGGTTTGGACATGGTGGATCCTCCTTATTTCACTTCATAGGGCGATCGCCTAGAGGTCCTGAGGCTCTTCTGCCGTAAAGATTTGTTGCCAGTCTATCAGAATGTAGCGGCGCTGACTCATGACATAGGCTTGCACCCACTGACTATCCAGGGTTACCGGGTAGACCATCTCATAGCGCGTGTGACTTTCGCCTGCCACTTGATAGGTGAGGTTCACGGGTTTGGACTGGCGTGCCGCCTGACCAATAATTTTCTTTAACTCATCTAATGAGAGTGTGGTATCAGACGGTTCGGTGGGTAGTCGGACCGGCCATTGCGTGGGACCTTCCCTACCAATAAGGGGCTTAGGATCTTTGGCTGGCTGGCTGGGTCTAAGGATTTCAGGCAGAACCGGAGAACCGCCGCGTTCCAGTTTTTTTAAGACGTCTTTGACCCGATGCGTGGGAATAACCACATCCTGGTCGGAAAGCCGCTCGACGGCGTCGGAACCCAAGAGGGTTTGTACATCACGGGAATCGGTGGCATGGTGACTATGCACCAGGGTGACCTCCATAATGCGATGGCGGCCGAATTGGCGGTACCAGTCCTCTAGATTCACCCGAAGGTTATCCGGCAAGGGGCTCCGTAAGAGCGAATCCAGCAACTGAGCATGTTCTGGGGCGGTGATCTGTCTTTTAAGCCCGCGCTTAACACTGGCTTGATCAAGACGATACATGGCTACGCGGTCCGACTTGACGCGGGTGGCCAAATCGTCAATGGCCCATCTTTCGGAGAGTGGAACCGTCGGCGGCACCAAAATGTCTCCCGTTGGCTGAGCCAACGCTGAACGGGGTTCCGGATCTTCGAACTGTCCATGCCTGGCGGCGTAAGCCCATGGGGTTAAACGTCCAGTTTCTTTGCCTGTGACCTCGAAGATACCGAAGGAAACCAGGTCATGGATCGCTTGATTCAAGAGATAATGATTTGAGGCTCGTGAGGATCCGATTTTTGTCATCCACTTCATAGTACGGGTGATGTTCAGCGTTGCGTCCGGCGGAATTTGCTGGGCCAGTGCGATCCATAAGAGACCGGGCCAAGCCATACGGGCTGGGTCGACGATAAATTCCATGAACACTTCAAATACCTCGACGGGGGTTTTTTGCATAAATTGGGTGGCAAAGGGGGACACCTCATAGCTAAAAGGCCCCTCTTTCACTTCAAAAAAACCCATTTGATCCAAGATAATTAGCACATAATCCACGCGCTGGGACGAATACGGGTAAAGGTTGGGCCATAGAAGCTTTTCCAGCTTATTTTTTTGACGGCGGTAGACCTCGCGCTGGGCGGTCAGTAAAAGGGTTTCTTCACGCGCGTAGGAGAGTATTTGGAAAAAGTCGTGCAGGGTGGGTGACCACAGCGCGGCCGGCGGCACTTCACGTTCGGAAGCGGCCTCGATGAGCTGATCGTATGGCACCTCCCACAGCGAGTCGACGAGATAAGGCATGAGATCCCAGGGCATCATCGGTAGACGGCGATGCGTTCCAAAATAGGTTTCGAATATCCACCCGGAATGGAACAGCTCTTGTATGCCATTTTCTACTCGCCCCCGGCGGGGAACGTTTCGCCACAGCCCCGAGTCCAGTACCCAAGTTTTGAGCGCCGTCAGTGCATCTGCCGAGGCATGAGCCACCTCATTCGCAATGAACTCGGGATTCAAAAGTGCCTTGACGAGGTCATTGGGCGATGAACTCGCTGCCTGTAACGTCTTTTGCACCATCTTCCTCTCGCCGTCCGACAGCGCCGTGAAGATAGAACGGGCGGAACGAAACCCGGGGGTCATGACTGGGTAGCCTTAAAGGGAATGACCGGCACCAATCGCTCCACCGGAGCGCCTTGGTCCGTGGCATGCGCGATATCATAGCGATATCCTTGTTCACATAAGAACAACTGCCGTTTTTGGGCAAATTCTTGCTCTTTGGTGTCGGAAGACACCAATGAATAAAAGGTGGCCCTTGAACCCTGGCGCTTAGGTCTTAATATGCGTCCGAGTCTCTGCGCTTCCTCTTGACGGCTTCCAAACGTGCCGCTTATCTGGATGGCGACGTTAGCGTCCGGGAGATCGATCGCAAAGTTCCCGACTTTGGACACGATGAGCACGGGAACGCGGCCTTTTCGGAATTCCTCGTAGAGCCGCTCACGTTCGCGGTTCGGAGTTTTCCCCGTAATCAACGGCGCCGAGAGCTCTCGAGACATGGCTTCCAATTGACTCACGTACTGGCCGATCACCAAGATGTGGTCGTCCCGGTGTTCTTCGATGAGGGCCTTGACGACGGGAATTTTAGCGGGGTTCTCCGCGGCCAGGCGCACTCGCTCCGCATCCTCGGCTAAGGCATAGGATTCTCGCCGGGTAGGTGCAAGATCGACTCGAATCTCTCGACATTGGGCCGTTGCAATCCAACCCTCTTGCTCCAGTGATTTCCAGGGAATATCAAAGCGTTTGGGGCCAATCAGAGCGAAAACGTCTTCGGCCCGTCCGTCTTCTCGAATTAAAGTAGCAGTCAGTCCAAGACGGCGACGAGCTTGTAAGCTCGCCGTGAGACGAAACATGGGGGCGGGCAAGAGGTGGACTTCGTCATAGATGATGAGTCCCCAAGGGTGGCGATCAAGTGCTTCGAAATGGGGGAAGACATCACCCTTGCGATGCGTCAGCATTTGATAGGTGGTGATGGTGACAGGGCGGACCTCTTTGACCGTGGCGCTGTACTCTCCGACCTGACTCGGTGAAAGACTGGTTTTGTCGACGATTTCCTTTTGCCATTGATGGAGTGCGGCTGTTGAGGTGGCGAGTATGAGCACATGGGTTTGTGCCAGCTCCATGACCCCAAGGCCTACAATGGTTTTACCAGCGCCACACGGCAGCACAATTATCCCATTGCCTCGGTCCAGGCGCCCTTGTCCCCAAAAGGAGCGTACGGCACCTTCTTGGTAATGGCGTATGACGAATGGCTGACCATCCGGCAATTCATCAGCCAGGGCCATCGACAAAGGGGCGCCCGCTTCGTATCCGGCGATGTCGTTGACCGGCCATCCCGCTTTGGCCAAAGCTTGCTTAATCAAGCCCCGATATTCCGGACGGACGCGGTATCCGGGGGGGAGCGGTTCGCCTAAAAACGGCAGGGCGGACTTGGTGCGACTGACTTGCGTCAGGGCTAAGGCATCATCCGACGTGAGCCAGAGTCCGTCTTGATCAGGCGCCGCCACTAGTCTTAAACGCCCAAAACGGTTCTGCTGGTCCTTAATGAACTGTACAACGGTTTCGGGCACGGGATATTGCGAGAGGTTGGCCAAAGACGGAAGAATACGGTCTTGGTCCAGTCCTGCCGCGTACGCGTTCCACAGGGACAGCGCGCTTAACTGATAGGTATGCATGTGCTCGGGACTTTTTAGCAATTCAGCAAATCCCGATAGGACGTCTCGGGCTTCTTCATAAAGAGGATTGTCTACTTCGACAAGAATTGTCTGATCACTTTGGACAATGACGGGTAGCCGTGCGATATCGTGCACCTCCTTAGTGTCCATGTTACCAAGGGTAGGTCATAAAATGAAGTTGTACGGTCGGAATCTTTCACCCAGGGGTACGAAGGGACTTGAGTGGCGTGAAGCAGCGGCATGAAAGGTTCAAGATATCTGGCGTACCTGTTCGAAATGCAGTTACGTCGCTTGAGGACACGCTGTCAAACGCAATCGTGGGCGAAAGGGGTTTCGTTGGCTATAATGGTCGTAGCAGGGAGCGGATGCGATTGGGGGACTTGCTGAGCCCAAAGGTCGAGTTCGTCTTCAAACCCATATTTGGGTCAGATGATAATCAGGACGTCCTCCTGAGCTTCTTGAATAAAGTCTTTGAGGATGCGGGCCAGCCTTTGATTGCGAGTGTGGAGATCTTGAACCCCTTCTTGGAGAAGGATGCGTTGTCGGACAAAATGTCGGTCTTGGATGTGAAAGCCCGCACGGAGTCGGGCATGTTGGTGGATGTCGAGATTGAGTTGCAGGACCGGCGTGATATGGGAAAGCCGACACGGCATTGTTGGTCGAAACTGTTCCAAGGTCAGTTACAAGAAGGTGATAGCTATCGCTCGTTGCACAAAGCGGTCACCGTCAACATGCTGGATTTTGACTATCCTTCCACTGAACGCTACCATACGACACGACGTTTCACTTGCGCGAAGACATGACAGGCTTGTCATTGACGGATTTGCTTGAAGTCCATTTTGTGGAACTAAGGAAAGTCAAAGCACAGTCAGAGGGGGTAGAACGACGGCTCGTGCGGTGGATGTTGTTTTTGACCGCGAAGACTCGTGATGGATTGGGGCGTTAGCGATCCAAGAACCTGCCATCAAGAAGGCGACCACCACGCTGGAGTGTTATGGGACCACCTCCGCGATGACCAGGTTGTGGTGGATGCACGAAGCGATACGTGCGAAGGGCTGGTCGCCTTTTGAACACATGGTGGCTACGGGATCGTTAGCCCCGTGGAAGCGAGGGCGGCCTTGGCGTGCGAATTTACCCGATCCGTGGGATAGCTTTTGGGTACGCGTCGTCAGCCGACGAGATGTCGTCCGGGAACCGATGATGACGATGAGCGCGTGCCCCTAGAACATGGGAGTGGGCGGGGGAACCGGTACCCGTGGTATCACTCGTTACTGGTTGGGGTGGTGGTCGACAACCGCCCCCTAGCATCCCTAAGCGAGCGACCTACGGCTGATTAGTTCCCGGGAGGTGGCCGACGTATGTGGCGCTTTGATTTTGCGGGCGACGCCCCGCTCATTTTTCGAGACCCTGTGAGGACGTTTGTGGCGACCCATCCGGAGGACGTGCGGTCAACGCTCGCGGCAGCCGAAGAGGCCCGGCGCGACGGGTATTGGATCGCGGGGGTGTTGAGTTATGAAGCCAGTAGCGGATTGGATTATACGCTGGTAACCCAGCCTTCATCAGACTTCCCGTTAGTTTGGATGGGTGCCTTTTCCCCACCTCATCGCCATGCTGAGCACGATGTCATTACCGGTCCCTATCGCATCGGGGATTGGCATGAGAATCGGCTGGACCAAGCGGTTTATCGGCAACAGATTGCCACCATTCGCGCTGCCATTCAGGCGGGGCTTACCTACCAAGTCAATTATACGGTCAGGCTTAAAGCAGATTTTACGGGTTCGCCCGTGGGTTGGTACGAAGACCTCCGGCGATCCCAGTCCGGTGACTATGCCGCCTACCTGGATATTGGCCGATTCGCGGTACTGTCTGCCTCGCCGGAGTTGTTTTTTCGCGTGTCGGGGTCGGACATTGTGACGCGGCCCATGAAAGGAACCGCACCACGAGGCGCCTATACGGTTACCGACGAGAGATACCGAAGGGCACTCCAACAGTCCGAAAAAGAACGGGCCGAAAATGTGATGATTGTCGATTTAATGCGCAATGATCTGGGCCGCCTGGCCCAAACGGGTTCGGTGAAGGTGGATGCCTTGTTTGATGTCGAGAAGTATCCCACGGTTTGGCAACTCACGTCCACCGTGCGGGCCCGCCGCCCACCCGAACTCACCTGGGCGGATTGCCTTGCCACATTATTTCCGGCTGGCTCAGTCACTGGCGCACCCAAAGTCCGCACCATGGCACTGATTCGTGATAGGGAAGCGTCGCCGCGTGGGGCATATTGCGGGAGCCTCGGGTATGTGACGCCCGACGGGGACGCCGTCTTCAACGTGGCTATTCGGACGGCTGTCGTGGACCGGTGCGAAGGCACCGCATCCTTGTGCGCCCGGCATGGGCGTGTGCTTTAAGGTGAAAGTCCTGAACGGGGGATGACCGTTCCAACCGTTAGCCAAAGGCAAGGGTGTCCATCGTGAGGTGGAATCCGAAGGAAGCCGGCGGCAAAC
>JAJZXX010000247.1 GCA_021806205.1 Bacillota bacterium
CACACTAAAAACCACGCCACAACCTGAAGAACACTCGATGAGCAAGAGCCGTCCTATACTAAAAAAGTCCACCCCTCGGTGAACCGTAGCAGGCACCAGCGTTTGCGCGACTATGACGTGGCCTTGAGGCTACACTATACTGGAGGTGTGTTGTTGTTAATGAAGGGAGCTTTATGAAGACCTATCGCGATCCCGCCTTCGAATCGTTAGATTTGAGCCCTATTGTAGAGTTGCCAATCGTGTCACAGCGACTGATCCCTTCTCATCATCCTGGCCAGTCTAACTACATTTGGGAGATTACCACAAAAAACGAGCGTTTGGTGGTCAGAAGCCCCCGACACCGCACTCCTCCTGACGAAGACTTTAGTCAAGGCGCATTAAGACTGTTTGAAGCAACTGGGAAAGACCTAAATCGTGCCGATGCGATTCACCGCGATCTTCACGAGCACGGCGCGATTCCTGTGCCTCACGTCAAAGCGGTTAAACAATACCTGGGCCGCCCCTTTTTGGTGGTCCAGTGGATGCCCGGAACCTCGCTGTGTAGTTTCAATCTATTAAGCGATGATCAGTTACAACGGTTAGGCAAGCACACCGCGCGCCTGCACCAGCACCGCCAAAGTCATTTCGGTCGGTTCGGGTCCATCCATCAAATCAGACTGGGACAACCCCTCGATCAGTTTTTTGTTCGCCTCTGGAGCACCATTGGCTTTCTTCTCAGCCGCTTCTATTCCAGCGATCCAAACGCCCACCGTTGGGTCGCCCGAATTCAAACATCCGTGGCCTCCACCCCCGCACTTTTAGCCACAGCCCCGATCATGCTGGATATGGATCCCAGTCAATTTCTCGTGCATAACGGCACCATTACGGCTTTGGTGGATACCGAATTTTACGTATGGGGACCACCCGAATTAGAATTGACGGGACTCGAATTACTGCTCGATGGATCCACAGCTCATGCTTTCCGGCGGGGTTATGAGGCGATAGCCGCATTGCCGCCTCTAGAATCCGTTCGGAGCATTTTTCGCCTTGTGCTCCGTCTGTTGTCTTTTCAGGGCTCGGTTGACTGGAACACCTGGATGACGCTTCCGGCACATTGGCCGTAAGAGCAGGAAACATCCAGCCGTAACGCGAATACACACCAACACACTGGGGGGCATCGCTATGCAGGTTATCGCACATCGCGGCCAAAGCGGATTATTCCCCGAAAACACGCTGGCCGCCTTTCATGCAGCCGCCAATCTGGGTGTGGACATGGTGGAGTGCGATGTGCACGTCAGCCGTGATGGCGCACTCGTGGTTATCCACGATCCGACCTTGATCAGGGATGGCGGCCTACCGCTCCAAGTAATCAATCTCACCGCCGAAGAGCTGGCTCAATGCGATGTCGGCGGTGGTGCGGGTGTGCCCACACTCTCCGCGCTGTTAGAAGAGATCCAGCTCCCCGTCGCGGTGGAAATTAAGATCGTTCATGCCGTTCATGGACTGGTCCAACTGTTAAGGGATCGTCCCGATCTAATCAATCGTGTGGTTCCGATCAGTTTTTTTCATGCCGCCATCAAGACGTTAGTGGACCAGGTTCCGGGCCTTGAAGGCGGCGTCCTGCTGGCGGGCGCCCCCATTCACTTGGCTTCGCTGGCATACGATGCTCACGTTCGTCTTTTGTCGTTACACCACCAAATGGTAAACCGGCAACTGGTCGATGCCATGCACGAGCAACAACTCACCGTCAGCGTATGGACACCCAATACCCCAGAGGAGATTGAAACCATGATCCAAGCCAGCGTCGACGCCATCGCATCAGATCGTCCTGATTTGGTGTTAAAGGCGGTAGGGCGGCTATGACCGAACAAGAACTTCCTGTCGAAGAACAGTACTCGACTGGCGAGATGACGCGTTTGGCGATGGGCGGGCTGGCTCGCAATGTGGGGTACGGCACGAATAAAGTCTTCGCGGCCGACCTTTTAAGCCGGTTGACCCCTTCTCAAGCCCTAATAGGCCTAGTGCTCGGCATGGAAGGACTCTTGGGATTAATTTTAAACCCTCTGGCCGGGTGGGTAAGTGACCGCTACATCACGCGCTTTGGCCGACGCCGTCTGTTTATCCTGATTAGCACACCGGTGAGCGGGGTGCTCTGGGTCATTTTTGCCGGGCAGCGCAACTTACATCTGGCCATCTTGTTCCTCGTAAGCTTTTACTTTTTTCAGCAGGTGGCGCCAACCCCGCTGCAGGCTTGGATGCCGGACATCGTTCATAAACGAAACTGGGGCCGGGCTTCCGGCATCATCAATCTGTGGTGGCAAGTTGGCAGCCTCTTAGCGTTTTTGCCGATTCCCCTTTTGTGGAAGTTCATACATGGCGGCGCGTTTTGGATCGTAGCCGCCATAATGATCGGCGCCGGAATGCTCACGGGCCTAACGGTGCGCGAACGACACGCGTTGCCACTCAATCAGCATCAACGACCTCCGCGAACGTCCTGGCTCAGTCAAAACCTCATGAAGTATTTTGCCGCCCAGTTTTTATGGTGGCTGGCCTTCGAAGCCATGGCTTCTTTCTTTACCCTGTTTGTGATTCACACGCTGCACGGTACGCTGATCGATTCGGCGCTCGGGATGGCTATCTTTACCATCGCGGCCATTGTCGTCTCTGTTTGGTTCGGCCGCCTTTACACCCGACGCTCCCCCAAAAAACTCCTGATTGTCTGTTTTGGGGCATTCGGGCTCATTGGCCTGACCGGGACCGTGATTCGGACCATCCCCTTGGCCTTTGCCCTATTGTTCGTGGCCGGAGTTTTTTGGGGCGGCATTCAGGTGGTAGGGTATCCCTGGGGATCGGACTTATTGAATAAGGCGCTGCCAGCCACCGCCGATGCGACCGAGTATTATGGACTCTTATACGGGATGGGCAACGTAACCCAGGCTGCCGGCCTGCTTGTGGCCGCTCCGGTGGCTGGCTTTATAATTGGATTATCCCATGGGTCCTATAGTGCCATGTTCTGGGTTAATGTGATTGCCGCCATTCTCGGTGTAGCCATTTTAGCCACCATTCGAGAGACCGAACCTTCGTTGACGATTTAATCGTCGGGCCTATTCACATTTTTCGGGATTGTCGTCGACCATCCGTTCGTGCCCGTCGTCTACTGAGGTTGCCTGGTGTCTAGTACAGGAGTGACCAATGGTGGCTCTGGATTCTTGGGCATTTAGCCCATGACCCATTCGGGGAACCTTTCGCTGGTGAGCTCGTCTCGGATTCGCGATCCTCTGCCCGTTTATCGGGAACCCGTATGCTGCGAGCTATGACCCGCCTTCTCTTCGGAGATGGCGTCGCCATGTTCATTGCCGCACCCGTTGGACACATGGTCCATCGGTTAAAATAGAGTGGCGTCTCATCACAATCAAGGCCATGTCATTCATGCAAGCGGTCTCTGGGAATTGCGTCTCTCATTGCTACGATGCTATCATCGAGTTATCGTGACATCGTCAATCTGCCCCGGACGGATGTCTTATGTGAATAAATCAAGCCCAAAGCATCCCCATGGAGGCCAATTAGTGATCGTCCAATTAGAAGAAGTAAGCTTTGGATACAGCTCTCACTTGATCTTGAATCAGGCCAATTTATCCTTGCAGGAAGGGTCCGTAGTCGGACTGCTCGGACTCAATGGTACGGGAAAGACCACGACCATGCGCCTTATTGCCAACATTCTCAGTCCCACGAGCGGGTCCATCGGGCGAAAGTTCGCCCATCTCGGTTATCTTCCCGAAGAACGGGGACTTTACCGAAAAATGACCGTCTCAAACTATTTGACTTTTGTGGCAGCCTTGGACGGGGCGCGCGGAGCGGTTGCCAAAGCACTGGTGCGTGACTGGATTTCCCGGTTCGGACTGGATGTCTATGTAAACTCACGCATTGACACTTTGTCCAAAGGAAATCAGCAAAAAGTGCAATTAGCGGCCACCATGATCGGAAAACCCGATCTTTTGCTCTGGGACGAACCCTTTTCGGGACTTGATGCACTAAACCAAGAACTCCTCATGGACGTTCTCCAGGAAGCGCGCCAACAAGGTGTCACCGTACTCCTCTCTACCCACCGGATTGATGATCTGGAAACATTGGCCGATGCGACCTATATCCTGGCACAAAAACACTTTCACACCTATCGCCGCCCCGAACAGCCGTCCGCGTATGTGATCACCACCCGGGACCAACACCTTACAGTCAGCACGGCGGACCTTAGTGCTTTGATGACGACGCTAATTCGAGAGGGTCAGGCTATCCAAGAAGTACGACCTCAAAGCGACCTCACAGAAGTATTTCGCCGCCTTGTTGCTCTGGATAATACCCCTAGTGATGAGGTGCCATAATGGATTGGAAAAAAGCTCAGATTGTCGCGCAGCGCGAGTTTTCAGAACGCGCAGCGAAACCGGCTTACTGGATTACCACGCTATTAGGCGCACTGCTGATGGTAGCCCTCATCTTCGGACCTAATGTGATTCATCAGTTATCTCATCCGGCCGTGACCGTCGGGAGTGTCGGCGTACCAACGGCTCAACTTCAATCGGTCTATCAGCAAATCCCTCATCACGGACCCTTAAAAGTCAAAATCGAACCTACATTCGCCAAAGCCACACACCTCGTGAAATCTGGCCATCTCCCAGGATTCTTTTCTCAACACGGCTCTCATCTCTATTATTATGGCTCACCAACCGCAAGCATCGATGCGCTCATCGGGGGACTCAACCGTTTAGCCCTGCTGCACCATTTAGGCCCACAAATTCTTCGTATCGTGCTGAACGCCGAAGCTCACACCTCTGTCGCGGTGGTTGCGATGGCGCCCACCACGGCCTTCATCGTACGCTCGCTATCTATTTACGCGCTCGGTCTCGCACTCTTTATGTTGGTGTTAATGTATGGCGTTCTTATCGGAATGTCGGTCGTGGAAGAAAAAGAAACACGGCATGCAGAAATGATCCTCTCCCGCCTCACGCCGAGCGCACTCTTATCGGGAAAGATCCTCGGTTTCGGCGGCTTAGCGTTCTTGCAACTAGCCATATGGGCCTTGACGGCTGCACTTGCTTCCGTTTTGCATGGCAACCATACCCTCTTGCATGCACTCTCGATGGGAGATCTGGGACTATTTGCGCTCTGGGCAGTGATTGGATACGGCCAATATGCTACGATCTTTGCTGCACTGGCCTCGCGCGCATCACGCGCGAGCGAAATGAACCAGGCTACTATGCCCGTTACCCTCATTGTCATGGTCGGATATTTTGGGTCGATTCTTGCGTCGACCCACCCCGTAGGAATCTTGGCGGTCATCCTGCATGTTATGGCGTTCATTCCATTTTTGGCGCCGATTATGGCTTTTGCTCTCTTGCAATTGGGCGGATTGTCGTTGTGGCTCTTGCTATTAGATATCCTGTTCCAACTCGTGGTGTTAGTTTGGGCGCTGGGATACGCGTCTCGGTTGTTCCGAAAACACCTACTAAACTATCAACCGTTCACCAAGCGCCTAAAAAGGCGGAAGTTTGGGATAAAAATCATGGGAAGCAAATTTTTTTCTTAGGCGTCATGAAATTTTAACCTACGACTTCTGAGTGATCGGCATTGACATGGGGCCGGATAACATAGTTCCACTGTGAATTTTGATCGGCGGGTCGTTCAATGTTCAACGCTGCTAAGGCCTCCT
>JAJZXX010000160.1:0-3665 GCA_021806205.1 Bacillota bacterium
GTGCCGAGAAAAAAAGTGCTTGACTCTTACACCCCACGCTGGGTTGACTGCGAACCAGGCGTGGTAAGCCACGCCATCCCTGCTTCGAAAGCTCACAGCCCCTCTCCGCTACGGATCTGTTTTCACGCAGTTGCCCCATTTTCGGGAGGCCATAACGGAAAGTGGGTAAGAGCCCAACTTTGCTGTAATGATTTGGCGGCGTTGGGTTTTGCCCCCAGGCAAAGAAGAGCTGGAACTCGGGACCTTGCCCGTCCAACAACACCAACTCTAGTTTCTGCAGCCCATCCGCGATGGACTGTGCATTATCTGTCAGCATTTCGGGGTGCCCATGAGACACGACATGCTCTTGCCTCGCCGAGGATAACACAGCCCGGAATGTGACAAGCGCCAGATCTCCCGTAGCTTATCGAGATCGGGCGTAAAGCCCCCCGCGTTTAGGCGTGGGGATACATGCGACGCCAGGAGCGATATCCACAATAACCCCGAAGCCTGGCCTTATCCGCAGGCATTCTTGGACATGGTCGGTCAGTAATTATCTGTTATATTGGGTCTATTATGTTCTCTGGTGTGGCTAAACGGAGAAGTTTGAGGCCGTGGCCTGCGCAGGCTTTGGTTCATCCTTTGTCTCTGCCAGAATACACGAATGCTCCAGAATGACCCCAAAGCCTGCGGCCGCCCCTTGCTCTTCCTGACTTCGATTCAGCGCGACGCGCGAGCCCAGACCTCGGCCTACAGCGTAGGGGGGCATATTCTGCGACTAATAGTGGCCTCCTAGCCCTGGCCCTAACGTACGCTAATTCATCCCCGCAGGTGTCTTGCCCGCATGTTTTGAGAGAGCAGTCGGAGGTATGCCTCCGACTGCAAACTGGGCGGTAGCGAAATCTTTGCTACTCCTGCAGATACAAGACGAGCATGTGTCGGCGGAAGACACTGAGGCCAAAGAGTCCCAAGGCGACCGTAAAGGCCCCGAACACCAGCGCCGCTCGAACCATCCAATACATGGTAGGCTGAATATGCAGCCATCCCGCCAGGAATGGCACCAGCAACAGACCTATGGATAAAAGCGTGAGCATATACGCGGCCCGTTGCTCACCCACCCGAAGTGCCACAAAAGTGCCGATTACCGCCACGTACAAACTTAAGGCGGCAGCAAATCCAAATACCACGACGCGTCCGATGGGAGGGACGAGGAACAGCCAGTGAAACCCGCCTCCTCCCAGTAAACCGCTCGCGACCAACTGCACCCCGGTCGCCACCATGGCGGCGCAATACCCGACCATGGACGCGACCAGCACCTTGGCGGCAAAGATAGCCCGATCGGACAGCCGGGTGGTCAAGAGATAGTCCAAGGTATGTCCAACCCGCTCGTGCAACACCAAGTCGGGTGCGGTCTGGGCGACCACCACGACGGCGGCGAATAAGGCGTACATCGACCGTATCATCGCCATTAGGGGAGAACTCATCCCGGGAATCTGATGGTTGGCGAACGTCAGCGCCGGCAAGATACCCATGGCCAATACCGCTACCGAGAAGGTCAAAAAGAATCGCCGATTGCCCAAGAATTCCGCGATTTCTTTCCACATCATTGCGGTTAGATCACTCATTTTCTTCACCTCCCACCAAACGCAAATATTCTTCTTCCAGTGACACCTGCTCGGGGATCACGGCGCGCACGCCAATCTGCGCACCCACCAACGCGGCCACAATTGACTCAATGTCGGCAGGGTCCGCAATCACCGCCCGCCACTCCCGTCCGCCAAGCGGGCTCACTTGGGCACCGCGCGGCAACGACAGCGCACCGACTTGGTCCGGGTCGCCGCCCGAGAGGGTGAGACGGACGGTAGGCAACCCCTGGCTATTAAGACTGTTCGGGTCCCCGATGGCCACCAAATGTCCGCGTTGAATGATGCCCACCCGGTCGCAAATGCGCTGGGCTTCGGCCAAAAGATGGGTGCAGAGAAAGATGGAGCGGCCCGACTCCTGTGCCAGCGAGATGAGCAGGTCACGCACCATGACGATGTTTGACGGGTCAAGACCTGCGGTCGGCTCATCCAAAATCAACATCTCAGGATCCCCAATCAGCGCGCGCGCCAACCCCAGCTTTTGTCGCATCCCTTTGCTGAAGCCGGATACGCGATCCTGGCGTCGATCCCATAAATCCACGCGACTGAGGGCGGACTCGACCAATTGACGCCTTTCGGTAACATTGATTCGTGCTACCCGGGCGGCGAACTCCAAGTTCTTCTCGGCGGACAGGCGATCATAAAGGCCCACATTGTCCAGCATAACACCGCAGTGCGAACGGACCGACTCGCCTTGCGAAATCGGATCTAGTCCCAGAACCCGAATGGTTCCCGCCGAGGGCTTAAGCATGCCCACCATCATTCGCACAGTGGTGGTCTTGCCGGCGCCGTTCGGCCCCAGGAATCCAAACACGCTGCCGCGGGGGACGCTGAATGTGAGATCGGATACTGCTGGACGGGTGCCAAAACTGCGCGACAGCCCCTCGCATTCGATTGCATGACTATTCACATCACGACTCCTTTAGTGTTTATTCGCCTTCAGGCCAGAGATCAAGTCATCATGGCAGAGCGTAGGCCGAAGGTGCTAGTGCGTTGCCGACCACGGATACCCGCATCGGCCCCGCAAAAATTCGATCTGGCGGTTGCCACGCGGCCTGCCCGGCGTTCCGCCGACCACAGTTTGGAACCCAACTGCAAGGGACTTAGCGCGGCAACCCCGCAAACTCCGGACTTCTCGCTGAAATGGTCGCAGCATATCGCCTAAACCACCTGCGCATGCACGGTGGTGTGCACAGCCAGGGTTGCGGATCGTCGCCCGATGGTCGCCACACTTGCCTGGTTAACCCAGCAACGACAAATGAGACGTGTCGTTAAACACAGCCAAGACGTTCTGATGAAAACTGTTATGGGTGAGGACGGAAATACTGCCAGGCGATGCCGAGAAGTAGGCCGTAGCCAGCATTTGCTCGGAAAATCGTAACCACCATGCGGTTATTTGAGACACAGTTCCGCCATGGGTGACGACCAGCAGATGGTTTGACTCGTCGGATGCTCCAAGCGAATCCATGCAATCAGAAACTCTGCGGTAAAACTGTCTCCACGTTTCCGCGTTCTGATATTGTTGATGGTCTAAATCAAAGCCACCACCTGTTCTCGGATCTCGGTGGGATCTCGCCCATTCTTTCGTTTTGCCGGTCGCCACCCCGGTATTGAATTTCCCTCAGCCCAGGGTTGGGGGTTGCTTCCAGCCCAAGGTGCTTTCCGATGATTTGCGCTGTCTGCGATGCTCGCAACAGGTCCGACGAATAGAGTACGTATTCGTCCCGGGTGATGATATCCTTGAGCTTGTGTGCGGTAAGCTGAGCTTGTCTTCTCCCCAACTCCGTCAGCGGCGTGTCGGTCCATCCGCCGGACATTTCGTTGACGTGATGCTCTGACTGGCAATGTTGAACCAAGATAACTCGTCCCATCCCAATTCTCCCCCGCCGTCCCTGCCCCGCGCACGCATTATAAATATGCGTCAGCTTCGTCGATTAACCTCGAATTTGGACGATATTGTCTTCTGCGCGTGCGCGACCATCCAATCAATCATGTCATCTCTATCATTGCCAGCATCCACGAAGTATCTGTCAGCCGGGAATA
>JAJZXX010000160.1:3675-5673 GCA_021806205.1 Bacillota bacterium
ATGCCGCCTCCGACCAAGCGAGGGGACTGCGAATAACTCTGTTGGACTGCACCGCAATTACCTATGGGAATTCAATCGCTGCACCCACCCAGAGAGCGGAAACTTGGTGTATGTTGCGGTTGCGACGACGATCACTGGGGTATTGACAAAACCAACGCCTTTATGTTCACCGACACTGCGCCCTTACGTCAAGTTTCCTGAGAAACGCACATCGATTACAGGTAGAGAGTATGACCGCGAACCCTGGCTGTCAAGAAAAGCATGAGATATTCGCTCGCGCAGAGGGAAGCTTCTTAACAACCGCGAAGCGGTTTAGTTCAAAATAACCTGTGCATTTGGGTGTCGAACGCCAAACAATTCACCCACCTGAGGGCAAAAAACGTCACGTAATTCTACCACCCCTGGTTCAGATAATTCCACCGGGCATGGGGATTACCGAGTCGACTCTCCTTGGAGATCGGTGATAACGGATGCTGGCGGATACTTTTCAATGATTTGACGCAGTTGCTTACGCGGCGAATCTCCCAGCGGCAATAACGGGCCAACCGGGAACACGATTACACCCAACAGGATCTCCGCGAGGGCTTTCCAGAGTCGAACTCCTCCATGAATTCTGGCCATCGCTTCGAGATCCTTAAGAAGTTGAAAGGACTCGGGGCTCTTTTCGGAGCGGGTGGTTGCCCAGGCCCAGGTGGCTACCACCTCAGCGGGCAGGAAGTTGGCTGCCGCACAGATTGTCCCGTCTCCGCCCATCTGCACGGTCTGGGGAATCGTGCTGGAAAATCCCGTCCAGCACCGGAAGGGGGGTGCAATATCCTGGCGAACCCCTCGAAAATAGTGAAGATCACCACCGCTGTCTTTGATTCCAATAATCCGCGCATGATTAGAGAGCTTCTGTACCACACGCAGGGGAATCGGAGTCTTGGTCCGACTTGGAATATGATAGAGCACGAGATCGAGATTGGTGGTCGAGGCCACGGTTTCATAGAAGTGAACAATCTCGCTCTCGGTGAGTTGTTCATAATATGGGGGCGCCGTCACCACGGCGTCAGCCCCGAAGTCCTTGGCTTCCCGCGCCATCTCTTGGATAGTTTCAGAATTGCATTCCTGAATACCTACCCAAAAAGCCAATGTGGCGCGTTCTTCGGCCACCACCTGAAGAGCCTCGTGCCTCAATTGGCGGGGAAGATAAGGGCCTTCCCCGGTGGTGCCGCCCAAAACGACTCCAGTTGCTCCATACTGGCGAGATCGACGAACCAGTAGTCGCAAGATCTCTTGGTCGAGATGGCCATGACTATCGACCGGCGTCACCAAGGCGGTGATCACGCCTTGCGGTCCCATGCTCGCCCCCACCCCCTTTAGCGCAATGAATTACCTAGCCGAAAATGAGACTCTTCGAATAGCCGAGACGGTTCAGTATAATTATTATATCGCGAGTACACGTTTATCGACAAGAGTGCGTTCGCATCCGACCGGTAGATTTGTGGTTGCGGCGCGGAACTGCGCTGCTGGCATAAGGCGTTGGCCTCGCGCGCAGCTATGGGTTGCCGAAGATTCAAACGGTTTCGCTTGACGTCGTGGCCAAACACTTATATCTTCTGTATCGAGCGGACTATATGGCCATTTTAACCCGGTGACGGGCTGAACCTATTGCTGTCGTAAATCCGAGGCTTTGGAGCGTCCCGGGGGTCCTGCGTCAGTACCGGGACGATGATGGCCAAAGAGCTCCTTCCTATGCTTTGGGGTGGGTTTGGGGATTTGTTCCCCCTCGTCACGTGTATCGTCGCCTGGCATTAGGGTCGCCTCCTCGTTCCGTTCCGGCGACCCTAAGAGAGGTGCGTTTAAAGCCAGTGGTGTCCTGGCGGGATACATGGTGAGCTGCTCGGAGGACGAATTGCCACGCCGCGATGCGGCGGCGTAATAGCCGTGGCAAAGATGGAGGTGTTCTTTGCTTTTTTCTTTAGGCGTTGTCGCCCAAGGCCAAGCTGAGGAGGAACC
>JAJZXX010000238.1 GCA_021806205.1 Bacillota bacterium
CGCGAACTCCTTTGCAAATTTGCTCCGCACCGAAATGTTTTTTTTGGAGTGTGCACCGCGGACCGCTAACTCGCGTATCCACAATATGCCATATTCTGGGCTTCGAAAACTTATGGGTAAAGATTAGAGCCTTGACGGTGGTGTTTAGCCGGGCGAGCGGCTGGCAGTTTAGCGCGGTGACCATGCTGAGATACTGCTCGTGGTGGGCCTGGGGCCGCTCACTCCGAAGGATCATAAGGCTCAGTGCCTGGACGAGCTTACCCTCTTGGAAGCTTCTGCCGTTCCGCCCGCTCATCTGGTAAGGACTACTGTACATGGGCTTGGGGTCGACGGCCAGAGCCATATTTCTCTGGACGGCCGACTGTTAACTGGTTGCGGCTTGGAGTGGTAGTCTCACATTTGTCTCTCAACTACTGGTGGCTACAGTATTTGGATGAGTCGTGTTGAAAAAGGTCCTGGGTGTGGGATGATTTTCTTCGGGGCCGTTTTGATTCTGGCTGGTGCTCCAACGCCCGGGTGTTTGGGGTCGATGACCAGAAACGGCCCGAAACGCGCGGTTTATGTCGACCCCAAAAAGTGATTAGGTGTGTCGCTCTAGTGAGGGTGCTGGGGGATAGTGTCGGACACCGGTTGACCGGTCCGCTACGGTAATGCACGCCTAACAAGGGTTTAAGGAACATAGTTGGGGATTCGTACCCTTGACTTCGGTTAAGTCGATCGATATACTTATTTCTCGGTAACTGGTGGGTTTTTTGTGCCCGCCAACCTGCGAGAGACGCCGTATTTTATCCTTTATACCGCTACATTTTGTTCCGGCCAATCCAAGGGAGTCGACAAAAACTCGACCCTCCCTATGAACAAATGGGGCGAACGAGGAATACCGCGCCGAAAGAGGTGACCGTCGCGGATGGAAGGACCTGAGAAGAAGAGTGGTTCCGGCGTCCGGGCGGTCGGGGTAGCGGTGGCGTTGTCCGCTCAATTGGTTTTTGCGATTGTGATGGGCTTCTTGCTGGGACGCTGGCTTGATAACGTGTTACATACGGGCCCATGGCTAACCATTGTGGGCGTGTTGGTCGGCATCGGGGCAGGATTTCTGGGATTGTTTCGATTGTCTCGGGTTTTGTCCAGATGAAGGCGTTTCAAGCAATATGGAAGCAAGCGGCGGTAGGAGCCCTCGCTTTGGGTGTCTTGTTGGCACTCGGGGGATTGGTGACGGGGTCGCCGTTCATTTGGGGGCTAGCAGCCGGGATTGTTCCGGGCGAGATGGATCTAGTGGGTCTTGGACTTCGATTGCCGTTATGGGCCCGATTGAATCCCCGCGCAGCCGTCACAGGAGTCAATTTTAGACTCTTGTCCCGTTTGGTGGTGCTGGGGATCTATTTTTATGGGCTTAAACGCTATACCGATGTCAATTTGTACGCGGCGCTTATCGGAGTTTTCGTTCCCCATGTCGTGTATCTAGCTTGGGCTGTGTTTCACAGCAAAGGCAAGGGGGTAAACCAATGAAATTTTCTTTGACAGCTTTTTCTTGGCCTCCTTTTTTCATGGGTCTGGTCACCATGGCGCTCGTGCTTATTTTCGGATTGGCCGCCGCTCGCCAGGCTAGCGCCGCGGTTCCGGGCGGCGCACAGAACATGATGGAAACGGCGATTGAAACGTTTCAGGACTTGGTAGGGCAGATGGCGCCCGAGGCGCTTGCCCCTAATTTGTCGTTGTTGGCGCTGACCCTATTCTTGATGCTGGTCGTGGCCGATATTTTGGGACTACTGCCCCTACCCGGGTTTGGTGGCACCTGGATTCATTCACCCACAGAGTATCTCAGCATCCCTGCGGGGCTTGCGGCAGCGATGTTCCTGTTGATTCAGTGGTCTGGCATCAAATATAAAGGACTGGGTGGATGGGTGTATGGGTGGGTCTGGAAGCCCTTTCCCGTCGTCGGATTGATTATTAACGCGTTAGAACAACTGGTCATGCCGGTGAGTTTGGCGTTTCGGTTGTTCGGCAATATTTTCGCAGGAGAGCTCGTGCTCCGTATGACCACTCATCTCCCGCACGGTATCGGCGGCGTGCTCGTCACGTTTGGCATTGGTACGCTCTGGCTAATCTTCAGTTTGGTGATCTCGTTGATCCAGGCGTTAATCTTTACCATTTTGACCGTGGCGTACATGAGTATTCAGGCGAACCGTGAGCATTAAAGGGAGTACCGACAGAAGCGACAGAGGAGGAGTTTAATCAGTGTTTACGACGAAAGAAATCATGCTCTTTATCGGGGCGCTGGCCGCGGCCGGTGGTGCCATCGGAGCTGGGATCGGCAATGGTCTGGTGATGGGGCGGATGGTCGAAGGGGTTGGTCGGCAACCCGAGGCGATCGGCCGCCTTTTGACGTGGGCTTTGGTGGGCGTGGCTTTGGTCGAGGCTTGGCCGGTTATCACTTTTGTGCTCTTTGTGTTCACTAAGATCGGATAACACGGGTTCATAGGAAGGAGTATTGACGTGTCCAACACTGCACTGACAGCCGGCAATATGATTGCCGCGGTGTTGCAATGGGTGGTGCTGCTCATTCTCCTCCGCGTGTTCGTCTATAAGCCGATCTTGGCGGCCATGCAAAAACGTCGGGAGACCATCGCCAAGCAGCTCGGGGAATCCGATCATCTCAAGGATGAAGCGGACAAACTTCGGGAAGAGGCCGGGCAATTGGTGAATCAGGCGCGTGACGAGGCCAAGCAGTTGTTAGCCAATGCCCGCCGGGAAGCCGATGAGCAAGCCAAAAAGATTATTGCACAGGCACAGCGTGAGGCCTCATACCGGCAGAAGACGGCAGTCGAGGAAATTGAGCATGAACGCGACCAGGCCTTGGCTGCCATTAAGGGGCAAGTAGCCGACTTGGTCATATTCGCCGCCTCCAAGGTGATCGAGCGTAATCTTAACGAACAAGATCAGTATCGCTACGTGGAGGAAGTTCTTAAAGATGCGGGGCAACTACAATGATGAAAAACGAGGCAATAGCTCGTCCGTATGCACGTGCCATGTTTGAGTTGGCCCAAAAAGAAGGGAAAGAAGCTCGCATTGCCCAAGACCTGGCTGAGGTGCTTGGGGTATGGGACGACGAACAGCAATTTTTTGAATGGATTCGACGTCCGGAAGTGCCGACGGCCGCCAAACATGATGCCGTGAAGCGGCTCTTTGGATCTATCGATGTGATGGCCCAACATCTCTTGGCGGTAATTGTGGATAACAGTCGTGAACCCCTTCTTTCCACGATTAACAAGGAATATCGGAAACTCTGGGATGCGAGTCGCCACATTATGCATGTCGAAGTGACTGCCGCTAAGAAGCTGCCAGCGGATCAACAAGCGGCGCTCACCCAGGCACTGGGACGGGCTACGGGGCAAACCGTTGAAATCGGTGCCAAAGAGGATGCGGCGTTGATTGGCGGTCTGACGGTCAGGGTTGGTGACCGGATGCTGGACGGCAGTCTGTTGCGACGTCTTAGCGTCTTAGGGGATCGATTAAAGAGTGGGCACGGGGGGGGTAATGTCGATGAGCATTAAACCGGACGAGATTAGTGTGATCTTAAAAGAAGAGATTGAGAAGTACGGGATTGCCACAGAACTCTCTGAGTCGGGTGTGGTCCTCAGCGTAGGTGACGGCATTTCCCGCATCTACGGGTTGGGCGAATGCATGGCGGGGGAGCTTTTAGAATTTGACGGCAACATCTTTGGAATGGCGCTCAACCTGGAAGAGGATAATGTTGGGTGCGTGATTCTGGGTGATGATCAAGGGATTAAAGAGGGGGATCGGGTTCGCCGAACCGGGCGTGTTGTACAGGTGCCGGCTGGCGAGGCCTTGATTGGGCGTGTCGTCAGCGCGTTGGGGCTCCCCATTGACGGTAAAGGACCGATCGAGACGAGCGTCCGACGGCCCGTTGAATATCCGGCCCCGGGAATTATTGACCGCCAGCCGGTTGACACGCCCGTGCAAACCGGTCTTAAAGCGGTGGATGCCATGATCCCTATCGGTCGGGGCCAACGTGAACTCATTATCGGCGATCGTTCCACGGGCAAAACGGCATTGGCGATTGACACGATCTTGAACCAGCGTGGCGAAGATGTCCTGTGCATTTATGTCGGCATCGGGCAAAAAGAGTCAACGATTGCGGGCCTGGTGCGGGTCCTGGAGGAACGCGGTGCCATGGACTACACTATTGTGGTGGCGGCCTCGGCCGCTGAACCCGCCCCGTTGCAATATTTGGCCCCGTATGCGGGTTGTGCAATGGGCGAGGAATTCCGTGACCAGGGCAAGGACGTTTTGGTGGTCTATGATGATCTGTCCAAGCATGCGGTCGCATATCGGGCGATGTCGCTTTTATTGCGCCGGCCACCTGGTCGTGAAGCCTATCCGGGCGATGTTTTTTACCTCCACTCGCGCCTCTTGGAGCGAGCCGCGCGGATGAGTGAGGACAAGGGCGGGGGCAGTCTGACGGCGCTCCCCATCATCGAAACCCTGGCGGGCGACATTGGGGCCTATATCCCGACCAATGTCATATCGATTACCGATGGACAAATTTTCTTGGAAACCGATCTGTTCTTCTCGGGGGTGCGTCCCGCCGTGAATGTCGGACTATCGGTGTCCCGGGTGGGTGGTGCCGCACAGATTCGGGCGATGCGCCAAGTGGCGGGCGGAATGCGGTTGGACTTGGCCCAATATCGCGAACTGCAGGCCTTCTCGCAATTCGGATCGGACTTGGATAAGGCAACCCAGGCGCGGCTTAGCCGTGGGGCGCGCACAGTCGAGCTTTTAAAACAGCCGCAATATCAGCCTATGCCGGTGGAAGATCAGGTGGCGGTTATTTATGCCGTGACCAAAGGTTTTGTTGACGATATTGCGGTGGACAAGATAGCCGCATTTGAAACCGGGCTATTGCGGTACGTAAAAGAGCACAAGCCGCACATTCTTAACACCATTAAGGACGAGAAGAAGATGTCAGACGCGGTGACTCAAGAACTGACTGGAGCCATCGAAGAGTACAAAAAGACGGCGGTGTTTTAAATGGCAGGGGGTTTGCAGGATTTACGCCGGCGGATTCGCAGCGTGCAGAACACCCAGCAAATTACCCGGGCCATGAAGTTGGTGGCGGGAGCCAAATTGAGGCGGGCCGAAGATCGGGCCAGAGCTTCGCGCGAATATTTCAACGAAATACGTGCAATGACGGCTCGCGCAGTATTTCGGGGCGGCAATAATCACCCGCTGCTGGAGACGCGATCCGAGGACAACCTGGCGGTGGTCGTGGTCACCTCCGACCGCGGGTTGGCGGGGCCCTACAACACGAACGTGTTGAGACGGGCGTCGCTCATGATGCGCGACTCGGAGGCCAAAGGCAAGTGCGTCTATGCCGTGGGTCGAAAAGGCCGAGACTATTTTCGGTATCGCAGGGTGGAGATCGCGCAAGAATTTGTCGGTCTCGGTGATGATCCGACCTATCGGCAGGGCAAAGCCATTGCGGATGCCATTATTGCCCACTATCTGGCCCGTGACGTCGACGCGGTCTATCTGGCATATACGGAATATCACAATGCCATGTCGCAAGAACCGAAGACGATTCGGCTTTTGCCGGTCAAAACACAACCGCAGGGCGATAGGGCGGGTGTCGAATTGGGTTATGTCTTCGAGCCCGATCCCCGGGACGTGTTCGAAGATCTTTTGCCGCGTTATGTGGAGATGCTCATTTTTGGGGCATTGTTGGAGTCTAAAGCGTCCGAGCAAGGTGCCCGCATGACGGCAATGGATAATGCCAGCAAAAATGCCGACGAATTGATTCGGCGCATGATTTTGTTGCGCAACCGCTTGCGCCAAGCCGCCATTACGCGAGAGATCGCGGAGTTGGTGGGCGGCGCGGAAGCCTTGAAATAGGAGGGTTTTGGGTGGCTGTTAATGAAGGCAAGGTGGTACAGGTGCTGGGACCGGTTGTGGAAGTGGAGTTTCCCCAAGGGCAGTTGCCCGCCATTTATAACGAACTGGTGATCCTGGCCGATAGGCGCCGTGCTTCCGGCGAAGGACCGGATACCGCGATGGTGCCAGAAGGCGGTGAAATCGCCTTGGAAGCCATGCATCACTTGGGAGACAACCGGGTGAGCTGTATCGCCATGGCGTCGACTGACGGGGTGGTGCGCGGCATGCGAGTTGTGGATCGAGGGACCTCGATTGCGGTGCCAGTTGGTGAGAAAACTCTGGGGCGGATGTTCAATGTGTTGGGACGTCCCATTGATGGGAAAGCGGCTCCCGACACCCAGGAGAAGTTGCCGATTCATCGCAACCCCCCAAGCTTTACGGAATTGGCGGTGGCGACCGAGATCTTTGAAACCGGACTCAAGGTCGTGGATCTTTTGGCACCCTACCCCAAGGGCGGCAAGGTCGGATTGTTCGGAGGGGCCGGCGTAGGTAAAACCGTGCTGATTATGGAACTGATTCACAACATCGCCAAAGAGCACGGAGGTTATTCGGTGTTTGCGGGGGTGGGCGAGCGCACCCGCGAAGGCAACGATCTGTATCGCGAAATGAATGAGTCCGGCGTGATCGATAAGACGGCGTTGGTTTACGGACAGATGAATGAGCCGCCGGGGGTGCGCATGCGCGTGGGTCTTTCCGGGTTGACCATGGCTGAATACTTCCGGGATCAAGAAGGCCGTGACGTCTTGTTTTTTATCGATAATATTTTCCGATTTGTCCAGGCTGGATCGGAAGTCTCTGCGCTTTTGGGCCGGATGCCGTCGGCCGTGGGCTATCAGCCGGTCTTGGCCACGGATGTGGGTCAATTGCAAGAACGCATTACCTCGACCAAAAAGGGCTCTATCACGTCCATTCAGGCTGTCTATGTGCCGGCCGACGACTATACCGATCCCGCTCCGGCCACAACCTTTGCCCATTTGGACGCGACGACCAACTTGGAGCGGCGTATTTCCGATAAAGGCATCTTTCCGGCGGTGGACCCTTTGACCTCGACCTCGCGTATTTTAGATCCAAAGATTGTCGGCGAGGAGCACTACGAAACGGCCCGGGGTGTACAGCAGGTTTTGCAGCGCTATAAGGATCTGCAGGATATCATCGCCATCTTAGGCATGGATGAGTTGTCGGATGAAGATAAGCTGACCGTGACCCGGGCTCGGAAGATTGAGCGGTTTCTCTCGCAACCGATGTTTGTGGCCGAACAGTTTACCGGCCTTTCGGGAAAATACGTGCCGATTGCTGAAACAGTGCGGGGATTTAAGGAAATATTGGATGGCAAGCACGACGAATTGCCGGAAATGGCGTTTTACATGGTGGGCTCCATTGACGAGGCCATCGAAAAAGCAAAAACCCTTTAAAGGGGGTCCAGCATGGCAACCAGTTATCGGCTTAAAGTGGTGACACCAGAGAGGGTCATGTGGGATGGCGATGTGGCCGAAATCATTGTGCGCACTACCGAGGGCGAGATCGGCGTCTTGGCGCATCACATGCAAATCATCAGCCCCTTAGTGCCCCATCTCATGACGGTGTACCAGCCCAACGGTAAAACTCAACAGATGGCGGTGTCCGGCGGGTTTATTGAGGTAAAGGATGATGGGGTGACGATTTTGGCCGACTCGGCTGAAACCGCCGACATGGTTGACGTGGCTCGCGCCCAGCGTGCCCGGGATCGCGCCCTGGAAAATTTGAATTTGCCCACCAGCAGCGTCGAAGTGGATATCGCTCGCGCCCAGCGGGCATTAGCGCGGTCCGAAAATCGACTTAAATTGGTTGGCAAGGATGTGCAAAACCTGGGTCGCTAGACACCTGAATCTGAATCGGATTGTTGCGGCAGCGTCTACAGAGCGGACGCTGCTTTTGCGTTGGGTGGGGGCTCCGTTTTGATACGAAACAAAAAATCGACTCCTGACCGATATTAGGTATGAATTCTCCCCGAGGGTGGAACAATTTGGATTGAAGGGGAGGATGGATTGATGCGCAATATTCTATGGATTCTCGGGCTGGGGACGCTGATATGGATTGGGGCGCATGCGGACGCGGCGATTGCCCCGCTTATGACAGCATTTAGAGCCACCGGTGCCCGGGCGAGTGGCTACAGTGTGAACGATTGGGTTGAAGTGAAGCATGTGGCGAGCCTTCAATCGTTATCCCAAAAATTGAGGAAGGATCTCAATCTTTCTGGTCCCGTCCATAAGACGAGCAACGTTAGTTACGACAAGATTTCTGTATCGCAAAGCCGGTCGGGGATAGCCACGCGAGTCATTGTGGAGCGTCTTGGTACCGGTGCGGTCTTTATCGTCGTGGATCGCACTTCGTCCCATGGGTTCTTTGGCTTGACGGGAAGCGAAAGGACATTTTTCGATCTACTCCATCCCTACGGAGTAGTCCATCGTGACATCAATCTGGAAGGCTTGCTACCCGGACATGTTGCCTTAACCGCCCAAAAAGGGATCATCAACCAGGCCTTGATGGCGGTCGGGGCTACGAATGTGAACGGCATTGCCGCACCCGGTTACATTGCCATGAGCGCCCATACCCCCTTTATTTCCCGTCACGACTCCTTAGAGGGGCATCCCGTCAATATGCAAGTGGCGGTAAGCTATAACAGTTATCTTAAGGCCACTCAGGTCTATGTAGGCACTCCTCTGATCACGGTCACCTATTAAACGTTTGAAGTGGAAATATATGGGCACACTGGAGTTAGCCCCTGAGGGGTAATTTCAGCACAGGAAGCGGGAAAAGCATGGCAAATCGTCGCACCATCATTATGGGCGTCGTGGCAGGAGTTGTGGTGGTCGGCGGCGCCGCCACCGTGGTTGCCTTTCACCGGCATCAATCCCAAAGCACCAAGTCGGTGTCGACCGCACCGGTCACCGTAAAGACGCCAAGCACACTGCCAGTCTCGGGAGGGCCTCAGTCGGCGCCTCTTCAGATGCCGGTGGCGGGCAAGGTGGCCAAGAACTTCGGCTGGCAATATTCGGGCGCGTTAAATGAGTGGTATTACAACCCCGGAATTACCATTGCGGCTCATAAGGGCACATCAGTAAGAGCCGCCTGGTCTGGTCGGATCACCAATGTCAACCGGCAGCCGCGCCTGGGTCTAACCTTAACGGTCATGGACGGGGACGGGTTTGAGACCGTATATGGACATTTGGGTCAAGCCAAGGTTCAAGCGGGACAGACGGTTCACCAGGGGGAGGTCATTGGCACGGTAGGGGCATCTAGTCTCTACAGCCGTTCATCTGGGTCGCATGTAGACTTTCAGGTGTATCACGGGACCAAGGCGACTAACCCGACGAACTACCTCCACCCCTCTTCATAATCGCACGACAGCCAAGTTATGCCAGGGCCGGAGCCCTGGCATTTATTTATTTTCGGACCATATACTCTACGAGACCACGGGGGGAGAAAGGGGCCGGAGAGGTGAAGGACCACATCTGGCAACGCGTAATGGATATTGGCAACTATATATTGAAGAGTGGGGCAACGGTCCGGGACACCGCCAAAGTGTTTGGCGTCTCGAAGAGCACAGTGCATAAAGACGTCACTGAACGCCTTCCTAAGGTGAATGCTCACTTGGCCAATGAGGTAAAAAAAGTGTTGGAGGTGAACAAAGCCGAGCGCCATCTTCGCGGCGGAGAAGCCACGCGTCAAAAGTTTCGCATCAAGCATCCCGTGTAAAAACCATACCCCATTCTGCCGGGGGCGGATCGCGGCCCCCGGCGAGCATCCCGCTTGCTCACGATGTTTGACAGCCGTTTTGGTTTCCTATATACTTTCCCCGATATTTTTGTCACATTCTCTTATCGAGAGCGGCGGAGGGACAGGCCCGATGAAGCCCGGCAACCAGGCGATGCCCCGGTGCCAAACCCGACCGGTACGACCGGACGGATGAGAGAACAAGAGGAACTCCTCTTCTCTCATCGTGGGAAGAAGAGGATTTTTTATGGGGAGGCCAGAATTTGGGGCAGGAGTACTTATTCACCTCGGAGTCAGTCACCGAAGGGCATCCGGACAAGGTAGCTGATCAGATATCGGATGCCATTTTGGACAATATTTTAGCCAATGACCGTAATGCACGGGTGGCCGCCGAAACGGTGGTGACGACCGGATTAGCTCTGGTGGTCGGGGAAATTACCACAACATGCTACGTGGACATTCCTAAAGTGGTGCGCGACACCATCAGAGGCGTCGGCTACACTCGTGCGAAGATGGGCTATGACGCCGATACCGTGGCGGTGCTGACGTCGATTGACGAACAATCAGCTGATATTGCCCAGGGTGTAAACCAGGCACTGGAGACCCGAAGTGGCGGCACCGACCTGCTGGAGCGCATTGGAGCCGGGGATCAAGGCATGGTTTTTGGTTATGCTTGTCAAGAAACTCCGGAGCTGATGCCCCTGCCTATCTCTTTGGCACACCAGTTGGCGCGCCGACTGGCGTTAGTCAGAAAGAATAATACCCTGCCCTTCTTGTGGCCCGACGGCAAAACCCAGGTCACGGTCTGTTACGAGAACGGAAGACCCGTCGCCTTGGATACGGTGTTGATTTCCGCGCAGCATCAGCCCGATGTGACGGTCGAAACCGTGCGCGATGGAATTATTGATACGGTGTTGGTGCCCGTGTTAGGCGACCGGTGGTTAACGCCTAAGACGCGCATTCTTGTTAACCCGACGGGGAGGTTTGTGGTTGGCGGACCTCAAGGCGATTCGGGGCTGACTGGTCGTAAGCTAATTGTGGATACCTACGGGGGTTATGCGCGCCACGGTGGGGGGGCATTTTCCGGAAAAGATCCCACGAAAGTGGATCGTTCGGCGTCGTATGCGGCCCGCTGGGTCGCCAAAAACTTGGTGGCGGCAGGCTTGGCCGAACGCTGCGAGATACAAATCGCCTATGCAATCGGGGTGGCCCGCCCGATCTCCGTCATGGTGGACTCCTTTCATACGGGAATATTGCCGGATGACAAGCTCTCGGACGTCGTCCGCGAGGTTTTCGATTTAAGGCCGGGCGCCATTATCCAGGAGTTGGACCTCTTGAAGCCGATTTACAAGCCTACGGCAGCTTATGGACACTTTGGACGAACCGATGTTACCCTGCCTTGGGAGCAGACCAACCAGATCGACACCCTCAAAGAGGTTGCGCACTTAATGTCCCTGTCATAAGGCGCCGGCATGATCTCGTCACCCCTGCGTATATATCGGACAGGGGGCGAGAGCCGAATGACCTGGTGGGGCGCGCTAGGGTTGGCGCTGTCATTATATGGCGTGGTAGTTCTGCTTGAGTGGGTCTACGATTACGTCGTGCGCACCCATGCACCTTTAGTCGCGCCGATTAGCCTGGTGATGCGTGTCACCGACCAGGAGGCCCAGATTGAACATGTCATCCGGGCCATGAACCAAGTCTTTAAGAATCGCCAGTGGGGCGGTCGGGCATTTGAGGTGATTTTATTTGACGCCGGTTCTTCGGACCGTACCCGGGACATCATTGAGCGGTTTTCCGACGACTATCCGTATTACCGGATCGCAGAGGTCGGTTCTACTGAGCAATCGGTTCTGCAAGGGTGTCGCTACCCTTTGGTCCTGTGGATTGACTTAAGTCGGCATGCCAATAGCCAACACCTGTTGGAACTATTGATGCACTTTCTGACCGGACTGGGGCGGGCCTGAACCGCTGACAAATCGGGAGATCCAAAAGCAGGAGATTATCTGCACCGTCTAGAATTCTAATGCTTACCGGCGGTTCCCCCCTAGCTACTTTCCATCATCCGACCGGTGACGAGGATGGGAAAGGGGAAAGGTCTATGGTCATTAAACCGAGACCTCACCGATCCGATCAGGTCTTATGGTTTATTATCGGGTTTGTGGCCGTGATCTGGCTGACGCGGTTGGATGCTCATTGGTTTCAGTTCACCCACGGAATGACCCTCTTGGTTTCTCTGGTGATCGTTGCACTTTCGGAAGCGTGGCCGATCGAATTGGGTCGAGGTCATGTTAGTCTCTCGGCTGCAGGTTTTGTGTCAGCGTTTTTAGTCGGGGGCCTGACGGCTGCCTTTTGGGTTCTCCTGATCGGGACCCTGGTAGGGTGGTTAAAGCGCGGATTTCGCGGCATCCTCACAGTAGCAAACTTAGCTTTGTTGGTGTTGACGCTAGGTGTGGCATCATCGGTATTTCATCTGTGGAACGGCTCAGCGCTCATTGGCATTCCCCTCTTTGCGTTAACTTTCTTAGTCGTCAATCACTTATGGGTCGATTTTTACTACTGGCTTCGCGATGGTACCCTATCGCGCCAGGACATCATGAGGAGTGTTGAATGGGACGGGCTGGGGTGGGCGTTGAGTTTACCGCTAGTGGCTATCTATGTCCTCCTCTTAAAAGCCTACAACGCTTGGTGGGTGGGACTTTTGGGGCTTTTTGCCTATGGTGCAGTGACCTTCTTGTTAACGTTTTACTATCAAACACGTATTGCGCATGAAGCCACTCGCCGTACCGCTCGCGCGTCCGAGGCCATTGCCGCCGCCAATGATCAGGTTGAGCTATTGACGCGGGTAAAAGACGCATTTGCTGACGTCGTGGGATTCACGAGTTTTGTGGCTTATTTGAAACACCCCATCACGGGCATACTGGAACGCTCGATTACGGTACATCCGGATGCGACGCTACCCTATCCCGACGAATTCATTCCCGATGAAAAAGGGCTGACGTCCTGGGCGTTGGCGACCCATACGGCTGAATTTATTGTGGATTCGCGCCAGTCGCGTTCGGCCAGACCATCGCCGACGGATTCCCATCCGGTGGTATCCGGGTTTATTCTCCCCTTGGTGGCCGACCGCAAAATTTGTGGCGTGATTGTCGTCGGGCATGACTATGCCTACGGATATAGTCGTTATGATTTTGAAATGGTCCAGGTTTTAGCGGATCATACGGCGATGGCCTATGGCAAGTGGATGATTCAAGAAGAGGCGGTGCACTTATCTCGGGTCGATTCACTTCTCCCTACCGTCTACAATTACCGGTTCTTCCGGGAAGTCGCGGACGAGCGCATTCGCCAATCATCGTCACGCGGCCTGGCACTGGCGTTCTTGGACATGGACAACTTTAAGACGGTGAATGATCGCTATGGCCATTTCACTGGAGACGAGGTACTCAGGCGGTTTAGCCACTTGGTGCACGCGGAATTGCGCGAGCGAGACGTGTTGGCTCGATACGGCGGCGATGAGTTCGTGGTGCTTTTCGATAATGTAGACGAGGCGGGCGTGTTGGCGGCGCTCGATCGTATTCAGGAGCGGCTGTCGCACGAACGCTGGATGGATCTGGACGTGGTCTTGGGTGTCAGTTGTGGTTATGCGCTCTATCCGAACGATGGAAAAACACCGGAGACCTTGTTGAATCGGGCAGATTTACGTATGTATGCAAACAAGGTGCAACGCAAGGCAAACATCCAAATTGTGCCTTCTAGATGATTATCGATTGAGATTTTTATCCGCTCCTTGAAAGCCTTGTGTTGTCTGTTATCAACAGACTTATCCCCACTATCCCCAGGTGAGAATGAGCCTTACCTGTGGATTTCTTTACACATACAGAGGGGTGGTTCGAACAAGTACAATAGTTTCCTGTCAAGTTTCGACAAGGTTTTTCTAAGAAAATTTGTCATGATATAGCGAACCCACGCAAAGGGAGCATCAAACAAATGATCAGAATCTCATCGACATTGCATCCCAATATCCATAAGCTAGTGATTTCGCAAGCGCTCAGTAAATTTGGCGACAACTTCACAGAAGTCGCGTTAGCCATTTTCGTGCTGTCTATTACCAATGGGAGCGTATTCGACCTAGGCGTCGTATTGGCCATGGTGTATGCCCCCAATATATTATTAGGGTGGGCCGTCGCCGGTGTCATTGACCATTTTAATAAGCGGAGGACTTTGGTCGTGGCCGATGTCGGTCGGGCGGTCCTGGTGATATCGATTCCGGTCGTCCATAATTACGGATGGACGGTTGCCGCAGTTTTCCTCATGTACAGCTTTGCGATGATTTACCGCCCGATGGTGCGAGGTGTCCAGCCGCAAATCGCAGGCGATCCGCTTATCAATCAAAAGAGTGGAGCGCGTCAGCAAACCTACTATGCTGTAGCCGATGCCACCGCATTTTTGGCAGCGGCCGGCGTGTTGTTTGTGTGGGGTGTGTCGCCCGCCTTTTTTATTAACGCGGCCACCTATTTGGGTGCATCGGTCTTTATCTTGTCGATTTCGGTGCCCCAGGAAACCTGGGAACCTTTAGCCCGCGGCACCATCAAGTTTTGGCAGCAGTTAAAGGAAGGGTATCGGTATCTGTACAGCGACGCCAAGGTCGCACAGTTAACCCTGTTGTCTGCCTGCTTAGCCGTGGGGGTGGGTTCGCTCAATACCTTCACGGCCCCTTTATCGGAACGCATCTGGCATGTCTCGTCCCATCACTACGTTTGGCTGGTGTTCGCCATGGCAATTGGCTCTCTCATCTCGGGGTGGCTCTTAGAAAAATTTAACCTCATGGAACGTTGGACATTTCGCCCGGTTATCGCTCTGGGCCTTGTCTTGGCCGGCGCGGGCTACGCTTTAGTAATTACTATGCCGACCTGGTGGTTGGGGGCCTTTTGCTTGATGCTGGTAGGATTAGGTAACGGAGCGTTTGGCGTCGGCATCATGGTTTGGATACAACAATCGACTCCTCAGGAGGTCAGAACACGAGTGTTGGCTATCCGCGGAATTGGGATGGGGATAGGTGGGGCCCTGGGGGCGGCGTGGGGCGGTTGGTTTGCCCAGACTGCCGGATTGACGGGGGCGATATTGTCGGCGGGGGCTCTCTGGATTGTTCTGGCGGTCTGGTGCGTGTCCTCGACCGCATTGGGCCGTTCCCGCGTACCCAAGCGTGCTGCATGATGTCCGTTGATTTAGTTTGACTTTTTTGGAAAGCAATGTTATAGTGACCGCGGTCGCTTCCTTCCTTGGGGGCGGGTGCTTAAAGTTGAAAGGGGAAAATCGTGAACATGACTGGTCGCGTCAAATGGTTTAGCGCTGAAAAAGGGTACGGATTTCTTGAGCGGGAAGACGGCGGAGACGTCTTTGTACATTTCAGTGCCATCAATGGCGAAGGTTTCCGTACGCTCAATGAAGGCGAGCGTGTCGAATTTGATGTTGTAGAGGGTGACCGCGGTCCTCAGGCCGCTAACGTCGTCCGTCTCTAACCGTCAGAAGTTCGACTCACGTCAAGGCCGGGTGACCGGTCTTGATTGTTTTGCGTTTAAAAGGCTGAAGGATGATGCGCCGGTGGTATAATATACCTACCAGTCAGATGATTGGGGGAAACCTGTCAAGGGGGCCGTGTTGATGGACGTAATCGTACGCGGGAAGAACTTTGACGTAACGGAAGCACTTAAGGACCACGTGACACGAAAGCTCTCCAAGATGGAAAAATTGTTCGATCATCACGAGGTGACCGCGCATGCCATGTTAACGGTTGAAAAGGAACGGCAAATCATAGAGGTCACCGTACCCATGGAAGGCCTTCTCTTGCGGGGAGAGGAAGCATCACCTGACATGTATGCGTCAGTGGACCGCGTGGTGGATAAGCTGGAGCGGCAGTTGACCAAGTATAAGGCACGAATCAAGCCCAGGCACACATCACATACCCATTCGGATGTTAACAATTTTGAGTCAAACGATCTCGTACGGCGAAAGACATTCCCTCGTAAACCGATGACGGTCGATGAGGCGCTCATGCAAATGGACCTTCTCGGGCACGACTTTTTTGCGTTTACCAATGGGGAGACTGAAACGATTAATGTGGTCTATCGGCGCCAAGATGGACGCTATGGGCTACTAGAGCCTGGTTAGCGCCAATACCGATGTGTATATCAAGAGGACTCTTTGGGGGTCCTCTTTTTTGATGCGAGGAAAAAGAAGGAATCCGAAGAGGAAAGTCGAAGTAAATCCTGTGTTCTAGTTTTTGGGAGGTTCTATGACGACAGAGTACGCCATATACCGCGACATCCTCCAAAGGGTTCCGCACGTCAAAAGCGCTGAAATCACAGACGACGGGCAGGGCGGATATCGCGTTCACGTGGTCAGTCAGAGTGTGCAGTCACCCCGGCACGTAGTGCGCGAACTCGTATCGCTGTTGCGTATGTCGGGATGGCATGACATTAAGATGGATAATGTCATGGTGGTTCAGATTCAACAAGACGATGAGCCACGAGCGAACTGGGGACGCCTGCAAATTGTGGGCTACTCGGTTAATTACGGACCGTCAGGATATGAGGCCAATTGCCGATTTGCGCACGGAGCGGAAACCTTCGTAGGTATGGCGGTGGCTCCTACCAGTCTTTTGGCGGTCGCACGCGCTGCAGTAGCGGCGGTGAACCATGCACTGGCTCAGGAAAATGGACTCCACTTAATTGACGCGACGGAGATCACTTTGTCGGGGGTGGAGATGGCGGTGATGCTGGTGACGGATATTGACGGGGAAGTGGTGGCGGGTATGGCGATAAAAAGGGACCAGCCGGTTGAGGAAACCATCGTGCGGGCTACGCTCGATGCCATCAATCGACGGTTTGTGTTATTTTCGGGACAAAAAGTTTGAGTATCACCATTTAAAGTTTCGACCAACGCAGTACGAACCCGAGCGAGTAAGGCGTCGTTGGTGTGAGAGAGCCACGTCGCAGGCCGTTACGATCGGAGTAGCAGCCAAATCATGAAGGGTATCGTCAAGAATCTCGTCGCCGGAGTCAAAGAAGTTCTCACGAACGGCGGTTTTGCAGTGTACTTGGACTAGTAGGTCGTTGGTTGATAATTTTCGTATCGATGAGAAGGGGGGCATTTCAATTGTACCCGCGAAATATGCGAATTTACATGGCCCTAGTTGGGTTAGCGAGCGCGGTCGTATTGTGGTTGTCACATGATGTACTTTGGCATCTTACCGTCACATATGCGATCTTTGCCGTAGCTGCATTGGGTAGTTCGCTAGTATCCGTAAAAATGATGCGGGGACAAGGGGATGTGTCGCTCGTCCTTCCAGTTTTACTCACTGTTGGTATTGTCATAGGACCCGCAGCTGGCGCATGGATGGGTACTTTACCCACAATGAACTATCGCGAAATTACAGGTAAGGTTAAGTGGCCTTCTGTGTTGTTTAATCGTGCTCAGCTGTCTTTGGTGGGTTGGGGAAGCGGGGAGGTTTTTAGGATTCTTGGTGGGAATCCTGCACACTTGACATTGGCGGGATTAAGTGGGCCGCTGGTGGCGGCGGCTTTGGTTGCTTTTTGTTCTAATCTGCTCTTTAATTTTGTTGCCGTTGGATTGCGTCAGGAACGGTCATTCAACGAGATTGTTCGAGTCTATTACAAATGGATGTTGCCAAGCTTCTTTGTCATGTTGCCTATCGCGTATCTGATGGCGGCGGTGTATCGCATTTCCGGACCATGGCCGGAGCTTATCTTCTTGCTCCCCTTAATTGCGGTGCGGGCGTGGATGATTATGGTTAAGCGGCTTCACGACATGTATGACCACACGATTCGGGTATTGCTCGTGGGATTAGATGCCAAGGATCCCTATACATTTGGCCACTCCATGCGGGTGGGACAGTATGGGGCTGTGTTAGGACGGTACATGAAACTTCCCGAGGATGTCGTCGAGCAAATTCGACATGCGGGGATGCTGCATGATATTGGGAAAATGGCTATTCCCGACGATATTTTGAATAAGCGGGGCCGACTGTCGTTCCGCGAGACTCTGACGATCCAGCGTCATCCTACACTGGGAAGCGCTATGCTGGCTCGCCTGCAAATTTCGGGATGTGCCCGCGACTGGGTGCTGCACCATCATGAACGATGGGATGGTACAGGCTATCCAGATAATATGTCGGGTGAAGAAATCCCCTTGGAAACCCGTATTGTCTCGGTCGTCGATGCGTATGACGCGATGACGTCTGATCGCCCGTACCGCAATGCCATGACTCATGAGGTGGCGTTGAGCGAGATTGCCGAGGAATCAGGTACCCAGTTTGATCCGATTGTGGTCGAGCAATTCTTACAATTATGTTCCACGGTGGATTTGGCTGCTGATGAAGGTTCCGGGCACGGCTGGGACCGAACCCCGAATATTCCCATTGAAGAAGTTCAGGCTGAGCATGAGCGCCAGATCCAAGAATATCTGGACAGTCAAGGCGATACGCCCGAACAGTAGCGCCCCAGTGCGGTTGATGTCGGCAGGGAGCCATGCTACACTCAATGAATAGGTCTCGAGCGTCTAGGAACCTGGGATAGGTTCCTTTTGGCCGTTGATTGGAGGAAATCACGCTTATGTTGAAGGTGCTTTCGAACTGGGTGAACCGGTTCAGTGAGAAAGAGGTGCGGCGCTATCGTAGCATCGTGACTCAAATCAACGCATTGGAACCCTCGATGGAAGCGTTGTCGGACGGTGCGCTGAAGGCTAAAACCGGCGAGTATCGCCAGCGTCTTAATGATGGCGTCTCATTGCAAGAGTTGCTTCCCGAGGCATATGCGACCGTGCGTGAGGCTGCCAAGCGTGTTTTAGGCATGCGTCATTTTGATGTGCAACTCATAGGTGGCATGGTGCTCAATGACGGACGCATTTCCGAAATGAAGACGGGTGAAGGTAAGACGTTAGTCGCTACGTTGGCAGCGTATTTGAATGCTTTGCCGGGGAACGGCGTTCATGTGGTCACGGTCAACGATTACTTAGCGCGCCGCGACGCCGCCTGGATGGGGCAGATCTATCAATTTCTTGGGCTTACCGTCGGTCTCATCCAGCATGAACTCGAACCGCCCGACCGCCGTCAGGCTTACGCGTGCGATATTACTTATGGTACCAATAACGAGTTTGGGTTTGACTACTTACGGGACAACATGGTTGTCACCCTGGATGAAATGGTGCAACGCGGCTTGTCGTATGCGATTGTTGACGAGGTGGACAGCATCCTCATCGACGAAGCCCGCACCCCGCTGATTATTTCCGGCCAAGGCGATCGGTCTACAGATTTGTATTACACGTTTGCTCGCATTGCAAACAACCTCAAGAACGAGCGCGACTACACCGTGGACGAAAAGATGAAGGCGGTGGCACCGACGGAGGCCGGTGTGGCCAAGGTAGAACGTATGTTGGGTGTTTCCAACTTATACGATGATGCCCATATGGACTATGCCCACTATTTAAATGCGGCCTTGCGCGCCAAAGCACTGATGTTTTTGGATCGCGACTATGTGGTTAAAGACGGCGAGGTCATTATCGTCGATGAATTTACGGGGCGGTTGATGTTTGGCCGACGATACTCTGACGGTTTGCATCAGGCGATTGAGGCTAAAGAGGGCGTTAAGATTGAGGACGAGTCACAAACCCTTGCGACTATTACATTTCAGAATTACTTTCGCATGTACGATAAGCTGTCGGGCATGACCGGAACCGCGTTAACTGAAGAGGAAGAATTTCGCAAGATCTATGGTTTAGATGTGATTGTGGTGCCGACCCATAAACCCATGATTCGCACGGATTATGCGGACATGGTGTATAAGACCGAGGCGGCGAAGTTTCGGGCGGTCGTTCGGGAAGTCGAAGAACTCTATGTCACCAAAAGACCTGTCTTGGTGGGGACCGTGTCCATTGAGAAGTCCGAACGGCTGTCAGCGATGCTGAAAGATCGCGGCGTGCCGCACAATGTTTTGAATGCCAAGTTTCATGAGCAAGAAGCGGAAATTATTGCAAAGGCAGGTCAACCGAGCACCGTTACGATCGCCACTAATATGGCGGGGCGCGGTACGGATATTGTACTGGGTGACGGTGTGCCGGCAATGGGGGGGCTGCATATTGTTGGGACTGAACGGCACGAGGCGCGCCGTATCGATAATCAGCTCAGAGGTCGTTCCGGGCGCCAGGGCGATCCGGGGTCGTCTCGCTTTTATCTTTCGTTAGAAGATGATTTCTTGAGGCTATTCGCCGCCCCCACCCTCTCCTC
The DNA here is from genome assembly GCA_021806205.1 of Bacillota bacterium. Lineage (GTDB taxonomy): Bacteria > Bacillota > Sulfobacillia > Sulfobacillales > Sulfobacillaceae > Sulfobacillus_B. Next base: position 20,003 of record JAJZXX010000238.1, read on the forward strand.
GCTGATGGATCGCCTGGGCGTGGAAGAAGATGAGCCGATCGAGAGTCCGACGTTGACCCGGGCGATTGAATCCGCCCAGAAAAAAGTTGAAAGCCGCAACTTTGATGCGCGTAAACACGTGCTGCAATATGACGATGTCATGAATTTGCAGCGCGAAGTGGTCTACAAACAGCGCCGCGACATTTTGACCAAAGAGTCGGTTTATGATGATGTGATGCACATGCTGGAAGGTGTAATCGAAGATGCGGTGACGGTCCATTGTCCCGCGCAACTGCATCGTGAGGAGTGGGATTTAGAGACACTTTTGAATAGTTTGGCGGAAGAATTTCTTCCCTTTAACAGCATCGCACTCGACGAGATTCAAGGAATGAGTCACGAAGAATTGGTTGAAACGTTGATGGCTTACGGTACCGAATTGTACCGGGCCAAGGAAGCCGAAGTGGGGACCGAGAACATGCGCGAGTTGGAACGCATGATCTTGTTGCGCGTGGTGGACTCCAAGTGGATGGAGCATCTCGATGCGATGGAGACGCTCAGAGAGGGTGTAGGCCTTCGGGCGTATGGCCAAAATGATCCCTTGGTGGTCTACAAGACCGAGGCCTATGATATGTATCAGAACATGGTCGGTTCTATTCGCGAAGAGGTGATCCGAATTCTGTTCCACCTGCAACTCGAACCCGACGAAACCCTTCAAGACATTGAGGAGGAAGTGGCCCCCCGACCGTTCCAAGTGATTACTGGGGGACGGGCTACGACGGAAGGATAGGGTTGGGACGAGGAGTGTGCCACGAGGTTATACGAGGGGGAAGAGTCTATGTTGCAAGATGACGTAAACCAACATCGCGAATCGTTTCATGAGGTTTTAGAGCGCATAAGGGGGTCTCTTTGACCCGGAGAACCGGCAAATTGAAAAGCAGCATCTCGAGCACATCATGGCTGAACCAGATTTTTGGTCGGACCCGGGCCGCGCTGAGCGTATATCGCGGCAGCTTCGTGTCGTGGCGGGACCTCTTGAGGACTTCCTCCAGTTATCTCAAGAGGTGTCAGATTGGGACGAATTGGCCCGCCTGGCTCAAGACGAGGGCGACGCCGATCTATTAAAGTCTGAAATCGGCCAGGCTGAGCGTCTTCTAAAGGCACTGCGCGCCTTGGAGTTAACTTTAATTCTGAAAGGTCCGTATGATCAAGAATCCGCCCTGGTCACTTTGCATGCGGGTGCGGGTGGCACCGAAGCGCAAGATTGGGTCGAGATGCTCTTACGGATGTATCTGAGGTGGGCGGAAAGTCGAGGCTATGCGACACGCATCATCGATCAGTTACCAGGCGAAGAGGCCGGCCTAAAAAGTGTATCTGTTGAGGTGGCCGGAGAACGTGCGTTTGGATTCTTGCGCTGCGAGCGGGGTGTCCATCGTCTGGTGAGGATTTCCCCATTTGATGCATCGGGCCGTCGCCATACCTCTTTTGCGTCGGTGGAAGTATTACCCGACATTGATGCGGACGACACCATTGACATTCGCCCGGAAGACTTGCGGGTGGACACCTTTCGCGCATCTGGAGCCGGTGGCCAGCATATTAACAAGACCGAATCGGCGGTTCGCCTGACCCATTTGGCGACCGGAATTGTGGTGTCGTGCCAATCGGAGCGCTCCCAGCACTCGAATCGTGAGACCGCTATGAAAGTGCTGCGCGGTAAATTGGCGGAGGTTAAAGAGCGCGAATGGGAGGAAAAAATGGCTAAGGTTCGCGGAATACAGGCCAATATTGGCTGGGGCTCCCAGATTCGGTCTTACGTGTTTCAGCCGTATACCATCGTAAGGGACCACCGGACGCGATATGAGGTGGGCAATGTGGGATCCGTCATGGATGGGGACCTGGATGGTTTTATCGAAGCCTACCTGCAAGGGGAGGCCCGTGGTCTTTTAACGCCTGAAGGAGTCGACCGGTGAGTCGGTTAATTCAAATACTGATTGCCGCGGTCATTGTGATGGGTGGGCTACAGTGGCTGGTACCGCGTGTTGCCGGCAGCTTGCTGGCTCACCAATTGGGTCGCTTAGATCACGGTCCCAAGCCGATGGTCGCAGTTCAAGCGGTGCCCTTTTGGGCGCTTTTTAGCGGTCGGTTTCAAGATATCGGGGTGAATGCCCAAAATGCCGACCTTAAGGCGCTTAACGTGCAGCATATTCGGATGAACTGGTCTAACGGGAAAGTTTCAATGGGATCGCTCGAAAAAGGGAAACTACTGATCGAAAAGCCGGGGCGTTTTCGGGCAACAGTCGTCGTGACCGGGACCGCACTTTCCCAGTTCCTGGCCAAAAAAGGCCGTATAATGCATCCCAAAGTCACCATTGCACCGTCGGGAGTTTCCATGTCCGGCCGGATTCAGTTGGGCGGAACGACGGTGCCCTTGGACACCAAAGGTTCCTTAGTACGGTCGTCGAACCATCAAGCGCTGATCTTTCACCCGACTAGCATTGACGGACTGAATTTGCCCGTATTGACCGATGTGCAGCTTTTCAACTTGAATACCCTGCATCTGCCTATGCCCATTGGCATTTTAAGGATCCGTTTAGAGTCAGGCGATCGGTTAGCGCTTGCCGTGGGGAATTGAGGAGGACCCGGTGGTAGCCATTTCGCGACGGCAGGTGCTGGAGTATGGACAAATTGCGGTGGGTACCGCCATTACGGCCACGGGTATCAATGGTTTTTATGCACCGAATCATATCGCCGATGGCGGAGTCACCGGCGTCGGGATTATCCTCCAATATCTCATGCACGTGCCGATCTGGCTGACGCTGGTGGTGGTGAACTTGCCATTGCTGTGGCTAAGTCATAGACTGTGGGGCGGCCGGGTGGGCTTAAGGACGATTGTGGGTACGCTATTGTTGTCCTTGTGGGTAGCGGTATTGCACGTGCATGCTTTTTCCCACAATGTCCTCTTGGCGGCCATTTATGGCGGGATTCTGTCCGGGGTTGGGCTGGGGTTGGTATTTCGCGCCCGGGGCACGACTGGCGGCACCGATGTCGTGTCGCGTTTTGCCTCGCACATTCTCCCCGTGAGTATGGGCCAAGCAATGATGGTCATTGACTTCTTCGTGATCGCCGGGTTCGGCGTGACTTTTAGTGCCACTAAGGCGATGTATTCTCTGATTGCACTTTTCATCTCTGCGCGCGCTATTGACCTGGTTCAGGAAGGTACGGCCTTTGCCCGTGCCTTTACCATTATTACCGCTCATCCCGATGTTGTGGGAGAGCGCATCATGTCGGAGATTGGCCGGGGGGTGACGCGGCTCGGGGCTCACGGAGCTTATACGGGGGAGGTACGACCGGTGTTGTATGTGGTGGTGTTGCGCAGCGAGGTCACCCGTGTGAAGTCCTTGATCTATGAAGTGGATCGCAATGCTTTCGTCTCCGTCGCGAACGTGCACGAAGTGGTGGGAGAAGGGTTTCGTCGCCCTCCACTGGAAGAATGACTACAGGGACAACGATATGGGGGCATCGATCGCCACCTTTTTTGCTCCTGTTGAGCGAACCGCTCATACGCGGCGCCTACCGCTCCTCCCAGAGCGGCAGTCGTAAGTAGCCAGGAGGCTACCCCGACGGTTAAAAGGCTGCCGCCAACGGTAGGTCTCCGACGGATGATCCGGCGAGATTGGCCAAGCCGAAAAGCCCCATATAGCGCCTACCCATATCGGCGGGAGCTTTCTTGGTTACCCGGGTGGGCGCAACAGGATTAATCGCGTTTCACCCAACGTAATGACCAATACTCCCAGAGCGAAGGTTATGATGTGGTGCCCGGTCAGCATCATCAAAAATCCGGCACCGTAAGAGAGGCTGCCTAAAGCCATTAAGCGGGTGGGCGTCACTTTGGACACCAGGCGGGTGATGGGCATTTGGAGGACAACCACCAACAGGGCATTTTTCGCAGATCGATAGCCAAACGCGCTGGTCGGATCGTGCAAAAATCTAAGTGGAGGTAGGCGGGCAAGACCTGGTACCGTTGGGCGTACACCATGCCGGTTACACCCCATAACGCCGAAAAAACCAGAAACGGGCGGTCGTGCATGAGGTCGAGGAGTCGGCCGGGGCAATGCGATGCGTTAAAAGACCCTTGGAGTGCCGGGGCACTTCACGAAATCCCCAAAGGATGATGCCAAAAAATGTGACCATCGAAAGTGCATCGAAGAACAATACCATGAAAAATGAGTGATCGGCTAAGAATTCCGCCTATCATGGGGCCGATGATGATTCCTGCGTTAGAGGCCATCCGCATGAGGTTGTAGGCATGGCTTAACTGGGCCGAAGGGACCCTGTCGCCCACCATGGCCATAGATGCGGGCTGAAGGAGCGGCACCGCCAGGCCCATCAAGATGAATGTAATAATGAGAGGGAGGGGCGAGTGTGCGAGGTCCATGGCTAGTGTGAAAATGGCTCCTGCCCCCAAAGCGACCAGCATTACTGGTCGGCGACCCCATGAGTCGGTCAATACCCCGCCGATGAGCTGGGCGGCAACTTGAGAAATACCATAGAGGGTCATTACGAGCCCCATGATCGTCATGGGTGCATGTTGCCGTTCGGTCAAATAGATGGTCATGAACGGGAAGATCAGCGAGTTTCCGACCAAGTTGACAAGTCGTCCTGCCATCAAGATATAAAAGTTTTCGGGTTTTTCGGGATCCCGCCATCGGTCTGAAATCCGCATGGATGCCTCGCTCCTGAGTTTTTTCGCACTGACCCAGTGTAGTAAAGAGAATGCATTATCACAGGATTTTCGTGAACACAAGATATTCCAACAGCTAACGGCTGAGTTGCGAATAGAGCGCGCGGCCAATACGGTATAGATGTTTTTGGAGGACGGATTCAGGCGCGCCTTCGGTCATGATAGTGGCGACCAGGACCCCTTTTTGTGTGTAAATGATGCCGGAATCATGCCGGGCTTGCGCTAAACTTCCGGTTTTATGAGCGACCCGGATAGGAGGCAGGCTTCCAATATAGGGTGCTTCTCGGGCGAACGGTGCCAACGCTTGTGGCGCCTGGCAGCGTGCCAACAGATCGACCATGCGTGAAGAGGCAGCCACGGCTATCACTTGACCCTGGGCAATAAGCTCCATGAGTCGCGTCATGTCGTAGGCGGTGGTACGGTTAAGGAGTCGTCTTTGGACCGGCACGCGTTCCAGGCGCCGCTCCAACGCGGTGTGTAGCAGCCCTAAGCGGCGTATTAAGGCATTGACCGGCTCGATGCCCAGGTAGTCGATGAGAAGATTCGTAGCCGTATTATCGGACACGGTAATCATGAGCGTGGCCAAATCCCGGAGGGGATAGCGGGTGCCCGTCGTGAGGTCTTTTAAGACGCCGGATCCCGGGACCTGGTCTTCTTGGTGCAAGGTGAGCGTCTCATCCAGGTTCAGGCCTTCTTCCTCGACCCGCCGAAACAGTTCAGCCAAAATGGGAACTTTAATCAGACTCGCGGATGCAAACACCTCGGACTCGTGCCATGCTATGATTTTTTGGGTATCAAGATTTTTGGCGTAGAGTCCTACATGGCCCGGGATTCGCGCCAGTTCGGATGAAAGAGTCATGTGGTTGCCCCCAAGACGCACTGTTTTCTTCTTCTTAATAATACGAAAAAGTGGGTGTGAAGGAAATCGTACTAAGGGTGCCGAAGTTTCTTGGCAGAAAGAGGTGTGAAAATGGCAGTCGTGGTATTGGGCAGCATCAACTTGGATTTAATTGCGCGCATTGCCCGGGTTCCCAAAGCGGGAGAAACCGGATTGGCCGACTCCATGACGACCAGCCCCGGAGGAAAAGGGGCCAATCAGGCTTTGGCGGCGCAACGAATGGGTGCGTCTACGTCCATGTTAGGGATGGTCGGCGAGGACGCGTTTGCCATGCAGGCCTTAAAATATTTGCGTCAGGATGGGGTTGACTTAACACGCATCGGGGTAAGCCGTGACAACCCGACGGGACTCGCCATGATTGTAGTGGAAGAGTCGGGGCAAAACGCTATTACTGTAGTGCCAGGCGCCAACCGTGCCATGGACACGAAAGTATTAGGCGACTTATCGGCGGTGTTGTCGTCCAGCGATATTCTGGTCATGCAACTGGAGATCCCCTTTGATATCGTTGAGCGCGCCATCGCTCTGGCGAAACGAGTCCGGGCGCGGATCATTTTGGACCCGGCCCCCGCTACGAATCGTCTTCCCAAGTCCTTTTATCGGGTGGATATTTTGGTGCCGAATCAATTCGAAGCCGAAACCCTTTTGGGGGCCGGTGCCATTACCGATGTGCGCTCGGCCAAGGCGGCGGCGCGACAGTTAAGGGCGAGGGGTGCCGAGATCGCTATCGTCAAATTGGGGGAAATGGGAGTGGTGTGGGCCACGAGTCGTGGACTCTTTTATTTAGCAGGCGAAACCGTAAAGGCGGTTGATGCGGTAGGGGCGGGTGACGCCTTTGCAGGGGCTTTGGCAGCTAGACTGAATGCTAAGGATGCCTTGTCGGACGCCATTCGTTGGGCCAATCGAGCCGCTGCCCAGTCGACAACCAAACCTGGGGCCCAACCATCGTTTCCTTTTTTCACAGATCTTGAAAAGGCATCGCACTAAATAGTTGAGTTACCAAAATCGGGCGTAAAGTTATCTTAAGCCCCGGCCTTTAGATCTGGGGATATCAGCCTGTTGGCCCGTTAGGAACAAAAATCTTAAAAATTGGCCGCTTTTGGGCGATGCTGTTTTTGGTTATGTGCAAAATGCGGTTGGATTTCCTTGTGTCTTGGCTCAATCTTCCGTTCTCAGCACGACCGGTCAAGGTTGGAAATGACGATCGATGCTGCCATGGTGTGCATGCCTCGCGGGTTGAAACCTCTAGCGCACGGCCCTGCTCACGGCGCTTTACCCCTACCGATTGAGGGAAGAGGTTCGTGCGCTAACGCCCCCTTTTGCGCACTAAGAACGAATCGAAGTATTCCTCTGTCGTTTGTCTTACAGGTTTTTCTGACATACATAGAAAGATACGTCAGGGCGATCTCCTTGAGTGGAGGGATTATGGTAATATTGAGGTAAATATACGGGTGCTGTGGAGATGATGCGACGCGACGTTGCCGGAGTGGATCAAACAGTTTGGCACGGATGAAGCCTGTCAAGATTACTTGTTTTCGCAGCGCTGGCCTGACGGTTTTGTGTGTGCGCGCTGTCAAGGTCAGAAGTCGTGGAA
>JAJZXX010000109.1 GCA_021806205.1 Bacillota bacterium
GCGGGCGGTCTGGGCATCTTTTCGTTTCTCGACCGCATCGACGGCGGTCCAGAGCGCCTGGCGGTCGGTCACCCAGGCCGGGGCCTCCTCGGGGGCCTGGATCCAGGTTTCGCGCACATCGCGGCGGCGGGTGTAGTCGTGGGTCAGGCCCTGGCGGACATCCTGCAGCCGGTCGCCGGCGCGATAGGCGGCGGCGGCGACGCAGCTCCGCCCGCTTCCCCGGGAGACGAGCTTGACGCTCAGGTGGTAGATCGCCACTCAGACCACCAGCTTTCATGGGTTTTCGCGTAGGCCTGCAGCTGGCCGGCCTCTTCGACGGTGGCCACCCCCATAGCGGTCAGCACGCCGCCGACCTGGATCAAGGTGCGGGTGCGGTGCTTGCGGGCCTCAGCTTTGGCCCTGGCCTCCAGAGCCAACTTTTGGGCTTGGAGCTGCTGTTGCTTTTGCTCCAACTCGGCAATTTGTTCGGATAATGATTTGCGGGCCATGGCGGACGACCCTCCTTTCACGACGAAGCTCTTTCCCCCCGGGAATCTCTCATCGGGGTCATAAACGGCTCCTGTGACGATTTTGTGGTTCGAGAAGGCTTTTTTCTACCTGTTCCTGGTTATCGGGCCGTCAGCGGGCCTGTTTGGGGCCAATGCGCGGACGTCGGGTGAGGGGGGGCCGTTTTCCCGGCTCTGGGGGAGGGCTCTCCCTTCTACCGGCGGTTTTGGTCGGGGCTCCGCGGCCTCTCGTGCTGCTGGCCCAGCTTCCTTTCGAGGATAGCACCAAATCCCGACGACCGCTAGGGAGAAAAGAGCAATTATACATTGCTCTGCAATGTCGTGCGGCCCAGGGGCTTCGCCCCCCGGCACCCCCTTTCCGGCTCGGTCGTCCCCCGTCGGGGCGGAGGCCTTCGATCCGTGCGCCAAGGGCCGTTGGCTCTTGGCGCTGCCGCGGTCGTTTCGTGCTTGTTCGGATTCCCGCATTGGCCAGTTGCTCCCCGCCGTTGCCTTAAGGCAATTTTTTGCTCGACCTGGTAACCTTTGGCACCTCAACGGCGTTATATTTCGTACCATTTTCGGAATGGTTTAACAAAACGGTGGCAATTGTCGGAGGTTCGTTATGGTTAGGAAGAAACCCACGGACGACAACGGATTCACGCGGACTGTTGGATCGACTGGGATCAGCAAGGCATTTGGCGGCATCGCCACTTCATCCCGCTGCCGCCCCGTACGTTTAAAATCTTGGCCTATTTCGTACGCCATGCCAATCAAGTCGTGACCCAGGACGAGTTGTTTGCAATCGGGTGGGGTGAGCCGCGCAGTCGGTGGGATCTGCAGGACCACCTTCATAGGATTCGAGCGGTCATTGAGTCGGATCCCCATCATCCACGCTGGTTGGTTACACGGCGTGGGGGTGGGTACCTGCTCCACGTGGACGCCCTTTCGCATCACGCTTGACGGATTGATCGGACCTCAAATGCACCTCGATTTGAGCTCGATCGGAGGTGAGGCTTACATTAACGGCGGAATCCCGCACCCCGTCAGCGATCCGCGATCAACTCAGTCCTGCAAAAGTCCTGCATAAAACCTGCCTAAGACCTGATTTCGCCGCGTAGCATAAAACTTGTCCCACGAAAGGAGGGACCTGCGGTGCTAACGTTGACGAATTTCCTGACGGTAGCCGGTGCGGCCGCGATTACGACCGCGTTAGGTTCCTTGGTCAAGATGCTCTGGAAAGCGGCGCCCGAACCCTGGAGTCCCTGGGTGTTAGGAAAAGTCGTTGTCTTCGTGGGCGGTGTGCTACAAGGACCAATCACGGCACGCGAGGGTCTCTTACTGTTTGTTAGCGGCATGGTGGTGGCCGCCACGGCGCTGGGCAGCCACACGGGAGTGAATAAAGCGTTGGGCAAAGCGTGATGGATCGGTGATCGGTAAACGCCTTAGAGTGTTCCTCAAACGTCTGAGGAGAAGGGAGATCTCCATGGAGTCGATTGAAACCTTAACGCCCACCCAATTACTGCGGCTGACCCAAATTGAACTGCGTTGTGTTCAGGAGTGCGCCACCGTGTTTGAGGCGACAGTGCCGGAGTGTGTCTGTGACATTGTTCAGCAGCATGCGGACACCGCCCATCGCTTGAGCGAGGTGCTGTGGACGCGCTATCACCTTCCGGTGCACGGGCATCCCCCGGCCCGGTGTCGCTAAGGAGGAGAGCATCTATGATCTCGCGCAAGGTCTCTGATAGCGTGGTGATCTCTCCGCCAGAACACGGGGAGGTATGGTGGCGGCAAATTCTTCGGCGATCGGCCATCGATGGCTATCGGCAACAACAGCGGTGGAATCGCGACGTGTTAGGCGTGACGACCGATGTGGCCGACGGGGATCTTCAGCGCCCAGATGTTGCGGCTATGCAGGCGTTTGACGCGGTCGAGTGGCACCTGTTGTTTGATCAGGTGCTCGACGGCACGGAGGCTTGCGTCGTGGACCAATTGTACTGGCATACGGCTACCCAGCGACAAACCGCCCAGGTCTGTGCTCTGAGTCAGCCCACCGTCCATCGCGTGCATCGCGAGGCGGTGAAGAAGCTCCGACGAGCACTTCGATAACTCGATAGCTTCGATAGAAGACGTAGCCGGATCGGTTCGGAGAGCTTCTTTTCTGCCGTTACTCTGGCGGCCCTCGCGGTGTGTGATGGCGTTCAGGCGGAGCTAGCCCAGGCTGCCACAAGAAGCCATAGGCATGATGTCGAGGTAATCCTACAGAAGTTGTATGACCATTTGCTATCGGTTCTGTGGGTGACCCATTGGACGCTTCGCTAAATTTTCCTGAATCAAATTCGATAGTCGCAGCGATCTAAATAAGTGAGGGGGAAAATATCCCGATGGATTTCGAAACCTCCTCGGAAAGCTTAGAAGGAAGGGTTGACGCGATGGAGGTCGTAACGCTCCATGTCACGCATACGTGCGATCTCATTTGTCAGCATGCTAAGGTTGCGCATCAGTTTAGTGAACAGCTGTGGACCGAATACCATCGTACCGTGCACGGGCACGTTCCTGCCACCCTTCGCGGGACACAGGAGGTGATAACGCGATGACCGATCCCTTGATTGTGGCAATTCCCACGCACGATCTCCGGGCGGTCGTACCGACGCTGCTGGAGTTGGGGTTAGTGAGTGAGCAGTTAAATCGACCTCTACATTTCGCGATAGGCGAAGCGTCGAATATTCCGCGGAGTCGCAATGTCGTCCTGCAACAATTGCGGGATGCCTATCCTCAAACCTCCAACCCGTGGGTGCTCTGGCTGGATTCCGACATCGTGCTGTTTCCCGGCTATACCGATGCCATTGTGGCCGGCATTCAATGGGCGGAAGCGCATGACTGCGGCATTGTGGCCAACTATCGCATGGCGAACGGGGAAAATGTCCTCATCGCGAATAAAGAGGGTCCAGAGGGTCCTCCATATCGTCACTACACGGCAGACGAATTGGACACGCTCCCCAACTATGCTGAGGTTGGGTTGGCGGGCTTGGGATTCGCATATTTCCGACAACCGCTCGAGTATGTCTTTCACGCCGACAACGTAGGGGAAGACATTCACTTGTGGTGGGATCATCCGGAACTGACGCTCTGTTGGGCTAAACAGATCCGCGTAGGTCACAAAAAACTGGTGTTGTTGCGCTAAATCGCGAAGGGAGTGAAAATTATGCCGAACGGGTGTTCGATATCGGAAGCGCTTGATCGGAACTGGCCAGGCTATTATTATCAGCCACGGTTAGGAGCTGCGTACCCGCATATGAAGGATTTCTTGGTGGCCGCTGCTTCCCAATTTGGAATTGCAGCGCCGGTCGCGCAAGCCCTTGGGGTGATGGAAGAAGAGGGGCCAAACAACAACTGGTTGACTTTGGGGACTACGGCTGAATCTCACTTTCAAAGTTGGTGGACAACCTCTAACGTGACGGGCGTCACTTATAGTACGGGGCAGAAGTATCCTTCTACGTCTGACTTGGAGTCGATAAACTCGCTAAACGCGGCCGGCGGCATTTACTGGCTAAGGGATGCATATACTTCGCCGCCGTGTATATCGGGCGATTATACAGCTTGGGAAAAACTGGCCACTTATGCGAGTTTGTATAATGGCATCTGCGGCGATTGTGACACGTTGGGGTGTCCCGACAACACTGCGTATGGAGTCAGCACTGTGCTGCTGGCGTATGGAGCTGCGTACACGTCCGTGAGTTCGACTGGCTATCAAGGAGCCCAGTATTGTGATTTGCCCAATACGAGTACTCTAGTTCCGCTTGGGGGAGGCTGTGGGCCCTCGGGAACGGTTACTGCGCCATCCGAGTCTGCTACCCTCAAACTGCGGACCAGTCCCTATGGACGCAATGCGAACAATCGGCAAATCGTGATTTGCATTGCGACCGATGAGGATTATGTGAGTGGTTTGACGGTCAATTATAAGTTGGACAAGACGGGAGATACGCAAACAGTCGTCACGCGGGATATTACGTTTGCAGCTCAATCTACACGTGATAGCGATATTGTAGTGATCGCTTGTGGGACCCCAGCCGCGGATGATCTGGCCGCATCGGGAATTACCGCAGCGAGTAGCTTTTCGAGTTGGACGGCTGGGCAATTTATCAATTGCGGGAAAGCGACGGGAACGGAGAGCTATACTTGTACCTACAACAACGCGATCGCTGCGACTGCCGCAGGCTACTAAGTCATAGAACTCCTCTAAATGGCGCTTCGCTGCTGGTCAACGGGAGCGAAGCGCCATCGTTCACCATAAGTCTCTGAAAAATAGGCCGCCGATCGGGTGAGATAAGCCCAAAGGCTCTACCTGTCAATCGGCTCCATCGCCCCCGGCCCCTCGTTTTTCATTTGATTCGTGGGGTGCTCCGAATATGGGGCATGGGCGTTCCTAGCTAGAATAATCGTACAGGGAGGCGGTGTAGGAGGACGATGGCGGCGCGGACGCTACCACCATTTGCCACGCCATACTCTACAGTCCCGTGGATCCACGATATGTCTGGACCGCCCGACCCGATTTGTTCATAGAAGGTTCCTGCTCCTCGCGGTATTCGCGGTAATTGGGCAATCTGGTCGGAGATTTCCTGCACTTGTGCCGACAATCGATGGTTGTGGTAGAGAGGATAGGGTGTGAACGTAACCTGCCATCCACGTTGATACCACATGAACCAATATAAGCCTCCGGCGGCGGTCGGCGTTACTTTGAATACTTTTCGTTTCCCCAGGGTTTCGGCGGTCGTTGTGCCAGGAACTTTTTTTGCGCCTAGTGCAGTGCCTGGGTAGGGATCCACTACCCAGGCTTGGGTGTGATTGGGAGCGTAGGGAACTTTCCATGGTGCAACCTGTGGATGCGATAATTTCTCTCCAACAAACGTCCACAGACCGGTGCCTTCTTCTTCAGTAGGGGGATTACGAGTAAGTAGTTGCCTGAGTGCGGATTGGGTGGTAGCGATGTCGATGACCGACGTGTCCGCCCGCGGCCACCGTGGTGCCCATACGATATTATAACCACGAGCATTTGCAGTGCCCGTAATGACCCAGTGATGTGTGGGTTTCGGAGGTCCTTGCATATCCGCTGGTGGGAAGC
>JAJZXX010000180.1 GCA_021806205.1 Bacillota bacterium
GATCGCACGCTAGGGGAGCCGGGCGATTTGGTCAGGCCAGCTTAGAATTGGAGGAAAACTGGTGTCCGGTTATGTGCATCGTCGGGTGCAGCTTGCGACTGATGGCTCAATTGTTTAACGGAGAGGGCATCTACGCGATTTTCGGTCACGGGATCAGGGCATTTCCTGGCGGTAACTTAAGTCCCCTCCTTTCAGCAAAACGTACGACCTGTCGGATTGGCGGAAGGCGGATCGCCGGGATCAGGGATGAGTGGCGGAGACGGCGGGTCGTGTGGTCGGATTCGTGGCTATCCGGGTAGAGGATTGGAACCGACGCTGTATCATTTGGCACTTGTATGTGGACGGGGCCTACCGGCGGCACGGCATAGCTCGCAATCTGCTGCGTCGTGCCGGTCAGCGCTTAGGGGCAAAACTGGCATGGCTGGAGGTCAGCAATGTCAACGTCGCCGCCGTGACCAACTATCACGCCCTGGGTTTTTGGATTTGCGGTGTTGACTCTACGCTCTATCAATGTACGATCACAGAAGTCGCCTGATGGCTCACCCATCGAATATGGTTCCGCGGGATCGCTCCCCTGCTATTATTTGTGAGTGGCTTGGTAGCGCACATAATGCGCGGCCGCTTCCGATCTGTGCGAATGGCCGAGTTTCACCAGGAGCTTGCTTACATAGTGTTTTACCGTCTTTTCGCTTAACATCATTTGGGAACCGATCTCGCGGTTGGTCTTGCCGTCGGCAATCAATTGCAACACGCACCATTCCTGAGGAGTCAGCTCGGACATCGGTTCAACGGCCGCCTCGGGGTGCATCATATGGCGCGAGACCGTGTGCATGATATCAGAACTGAAGATCGACCCTCCCTGGGCTACAATCCGAATGGCTTCAGTGACCATCCACCGTCGCTCACCTTTGAGAATATATCCGGTTGCCCCGCTGTCCAGCGCTTCACTAACCAGGTGGTCCATGCCGAATGCGGTCAAAATGAGAACGTGTAGCCCGGAATCGCGAGCCAGCAATTCACGACACAGTTCCAACCCGGATCCATCCGGCAAGCGGATGTCCACCACCGCAACTTCGGCATTATGAGGAATAGTCTGAATGGCTTCGGCAACCGTGGTGCACTCACACATCACTTGCATGTCGGATTGATGGTTGACCAAGGATCTCAGACCGCGACGGACGACCTCATGGTCGTCCACCAACGCCACCCTCCAGGGTTTCATGACTTCGCCTCCCTGATTACGCATCAAGCTAAGGCCAAGACGGCACGGCTCCGTTTGCGCAACCGCCTGGATCTCATTGTGGACAGTCGTACCTTCCCCATCCCTTCGGGTGAGAGTGCGTATACCGGCTGTTGACGTTGACCCGACCATCGGCTGTCTGTGAGCATGCGGCACTGCACACGAAAACTTTGGCTTCCGCGCACGGCCCCCGAACTTCAGCCATGAGGAGAAGGTGGCTCCTCTTTCCGCTCACCGAATTGCCGCGCCGCCGGAAAATCACGCGCGTGTGACCTAACGCTATCCTATCGCGCCATATCAGATTATGATATCGGTCACATGACCCCGTTCGACTCGCCATTGGTCGGTTCACTGTGCTTGCACAAGCAGCGCGGTATCCTCAAGCCCGCCCTGCACACGCCTGCCCATCTCATCGCTATGGGCAGGATTCTAGCCTGACCTTGGCCGATTCCCATAAGGTACGGCCTGACCGGGTGTCCGTTGTCTGCCGACCACGGCGCCTCGATAAGCCGGTAAGAGAAAAACGAGCTAATACCCAGGCCTCACGCATTAATCTCGACGAAGCCCGCGATCATGAGTCTTAGAATTCAGCAGACCCGAGGTGACCCGCGACCTTGGGCAATAGCCAGCAGCCAACCTACACTAATCTCTATGTCTTTCTATGCTAAAATGGTCAAATATAGATGTGGTAGAATACTTGTCCCTCGGCAAGGAGGCAAAGATTCTGGGGGTCACGCCAAGGACCTGGCGGCGACCGAAGATCGCAAGAACAATTCGATCAGAACGAACCCCCACGGGATATCGTCGCTATCGCCCCGCTGAGATTCTGCGCCTCCGCGGCAAACGCCAAGTTGGATCCGATCTATATTCGGATGTCGTCTACAAAACAATCCCATGACGGCAACCTGGATCGGCAGCGTGGTCGGCTCCTCGATAAGGCGGAAAACCGCGGCTATGATCCGGTGTGCTTCCGGCATTAATGACAAGCCACGTGGTCTCTGGCGTATGCTGCGATTGGCAGAGAAAAGCGGCTTTGATGCCTTGCTCACCGAATTTCCGGATCGGTTGGCCGGTTCGGTTTTCCCTACCTGACGGAATGGAACAATCTGATTAACGCTCGTCCTACCCGATCGTCGTTGAGGTGCTCGTGTGCGGTCCCCTCGGCCAAACCAGGGACATTGAGGTCGTACGGCTGCGCCCATTCTCCCACCGCATAGAGCGGCTCTCGCCGTGGGCAGAGGATTCGCCGCACGACGGCGAGAATGCGGTGGGCACCCGGGGCCAGGTTTCCAGCACGGCCAAGCTGCCCTGGAGACCATCTACCAAGCTGAGGCGCCTCAAAAATAGGTCCCCAATTATCGGTCTTATCACGATGCGCCGTAAAACTCCGCCGTTCAGGGCGGGGATATCCCCGGCTTTGGGGTAGGTTTGGGGATTTCCTACGGTCATAAGGCGCTACCGCGAAGCGGTTACTCTGGAGTCTCTTGTTGCTCAATATATTGTCGAACATACATCGGGCGGGGAGGTTCAAAAGCGCGCCCTCAGGTGGGTGAATTGTTTGGCGTTCGACACCTTTTCCCTACAATTCTTGAAAGATCACGCTTGGCAACCCAAAACTTTTGTTGGCAAACGCCCTTGACATCCCAACTTTACTGTGTTGTATTCTGAAACTGAATCCTCCTCTATCTACCTCATGATTCTCACCTCACCTCGACTCGACTCGACACGAAGAAATCGACTCTGAAATGTGCGGAAAAGGAGATCATGCATTGCTCAACGGGAGAACAAACAACACGAACCAAGAATCCGTCCAACGGGGAGTCGCCTGGTTCGATTTGGGTGGCTTGCCCAGACAGGGTAGAACTGGGTTGAAACCGGCGCAAATCTTCCTATTGTGCAACATCGTCCGTCCGTCCCTTACTCGTGACACTCGTGACGCGCTCATGAATCATACGGCAGGGCAGGGGCGCGCCTTGGTTGGCAAACCGTCACTTATGCGCCGCGTGAGTATCAAGGTTTTCGGAACAGTTGCGCCTAATCTCAATGGCGCGGTCGCGAGCGACTGTTGGCCGGTCTGATTCGGACCATGTGACCACTATCACATTCGGACCATGTGACCACTATCACAAGGGTAGTGAAGCGCTATAGTACAGAGGCAATGGGATGCACTGATCCGCGCTTGTCGTGCGGCACGCACCTTCATCAGCATCGTTGTCAAGGAGGGATCAGGATGGAAACCGAATCTTCACGATCCGTCAGGGACGTGTTGTGGTCGCCGGAGAAACGGGTTGTTACGGGAATGCTCGTGTGGTTGGGCCTGCTGGCGCTCGCCAGCGCATTTGTGGCCACTCCGTTTCGTAACGAGACATCTTCAAGCGGTAGCATCATCTACGCGCACGTGATGTATTTCCACGGGTTGTTGATCGGGCTGGTGGGATTATTGTCCCTCATATCCATGGATATCTTCGGCAATGACCACCGGGGAACTCTGTACCAGCTGGTTCTCTGGGGCACGCTGGGGGCCACCGTACTGAGCGGGGTTGGTGGCATCTTGAATCATATGGTTAGCGATGTCGTGCCCTTGTGGATGCAAATCTTGTCGTTTTTCTGCTTGGACGAAATTCTTATTTCTCTGTCTATAAGCCTCTTTGCCCGTGCTTCGAAAACGCGTACCACAGTCACCTGGCTGGCGGCGTTTTCCGCCTTCAGTATGCTATTCGCGGCAATTATGGGACACATCGCGGGCTGGATGTTGGAGTTCGGCGACTGGCCGAAAGCCATCGTGGATGGCTATGCGAAACTGGCTGGTCTCACCTGGCAAGAATGGATGGCTAACTTGATCACCTCGCATTCGCACGAAATGGTGGTCGGCGTGCTCGCATTCTTGGTGGCGCTGACAGTTGCCTCCTTCGGGGTGCAGCGAGACACGCTTAGTCGCTGGACACGTTTCGGCTTGTGGTGGACTACCGTCGGCATCATCGCCACGACTTTCGTGTATGTGGTGGCGGGATTTTCGGTGGCGCAGCCACCGACGCTGTTCGCGCACGGTGTTAACGGGTTGGCCGGGGACGACCTGGTAACTGGGGTGGGGGTCATGTTCGGCGGCCTGATTACGTTGGTCGGGTTGGCCCAGGAACGCCTGCCGGAGCGCGTCCTTCGATGGAGTGCCGTCGCCGTGAATGCATTTCTATTCGTGACGGTGGTGGTTACCGGCTATTATATCGAATTTCACGAAACGGCCTACGGAATGGGCAACCCTCACGCTCGCCTCGCCGCCAACGACGCGGTGTTCACATGGTGGCACCAAGACTTTGCATTCTTCCTGTTGCCGGCGATTCTCGGCGTCTTATTGGCGATATATCGTCTTCAGGTTCCCCAGCGCACTCGCCAACTCGCCACTGCCGGTCTGGTGGGGGGAGCGTTTGTGGCCTTTCTGGCCGGTATGGATTACATTTTCGGCGATCCGGCGATACACGGATCAGCGTTTGTCATAGCGTCGATCGGTATCTTCTTGGTGGTGGTTGGCCTGGCCACAGCGATCATGGGATTGGTCGTGACGCCCAGACCGGCGTTGCAAACCAAGACCAGCGGGGTCGTCCATCATCAGTCCACGAGTTGATGAGAAAAGTGCCGCCAGATGTGGCCAAAGGCCAAAACAGCGACTGGCCAGCAGGTGCCGATGCTGAACTCCCAGCCCGATGAGGGAGACGGGCGGGCAAGAGAACCCGGAGAAGCTGGGAACGCACATCTAAGCGGGAGTTCAACACAGCTATGGTGGCCATTGGTCTGAAGGGGCATCGGGCTTAGCGTCAACATAGCCCTCGCATTGTAAAGAGCATGGCTGGAACGGGGGGATCCGCAGCATAGCTATAGGTCAGGAGACCTTCCCACCGTTCCAGTCCATGAGGGCCGGGACGGTGGGAATGCCGTAGGTGTCTTGCAGCTCTGAAGCATGACCATAACATTCCGGTAATTTTTGCTGGATGGCGGACTGGCGTCATTTTCGTCGTGGTCGGCACCCTGCGAATCTGATGGCCCCACCTGAAGGTTTGGTAGAGGCGAAAGCGGTCTCGTCTTTCACCAACGGGCTTATCCGATTAGCCGGGATGGTGTTCCCGGGGCTAATTACAGTCTGGCCGTGATCATTGTCGCATGCACGCCAATGTCGTCAGGTTAAGCACACACAGGCGCATATGTGTGGCGAACAAGTTTACTCAAAGTCTGACTTTTGACGTCTTCTTTGGGGGGGCAAAGCCCGCCCGGGGGACATG
>JAJZXX010000075.1 GCA_021806205.1 Bacillota bacterium
CGCACGGTTGACTTTGAGGTCATCATCGATGCGATCCTGCAACTGCTGTGGTTTGCGGCGGCAGAGACAGGATTGGTACCGTTCCACACGGCAGGCGTAAGTTTTGACCAGCATTCCGTCTTGTTGTTGGGGGGCTCCGGCAGCGGCAAGTCGACTCTGTGCCTGATGTTGACAGAGATGGGGCTAGACTTCGTATGTGACGACGTGGTATTGCTTGACAGCGTACGAATGGTATGCGGCGCCGGAGAGTATAGGATCTCGTGCCGCAGACGCACTGCCGAGATGATGAATGACTTGTTTCCTGATCGGGACTGGCAGAGAGTGCTTCAAGAGTATCCGGAATCGGATGCTTCGCGGACGATGGCGCAATCTAAAGTCCTCGTCGATCCATGCGACATCTCGGGAACTCGGTGGGAGAAGATGTCTTTTCCGACGCTGCTTGTTTTCCCGACACTATGTGAGTCGATGTCATGTGACTATCTAATGGAGCAACTATCGTCACGGGAGGCTTTGCGGAGATTGTGTCAACTGAGTATCGCCTCCCCTTTTCAGTCCTCGCTAAAGAAGGCTTATTTCAAGTCCATAACTGGACTCGTTAAAAGGTGCCGGGCAGTAAGCTTGGCCACAAATCCCGATGCTGGCGTTCAGGGGCTACAGGCGGCAGCTGCGTCTTTGATGACTACGATTATTGAGTGTTCCGGGGAGAACAGCACTGCCTTGGTAAACGCGTAGGTGGGTTGCCATATCGAAAGAGAACAATATCTGGATTTACTTGAGTCGCTCATCAGAGGGGGCAAAGTGAAGATTCTCAGTGTAATTGTTTCAGGCTCAAGTATGTTGCCTACATTCGCGCCGGGAGAAGTTGTTCACGTGAATGTCAGCCAGCTAGGCGTAGGCGTCGGCGTCGGAGATGTTGCGTTATATAGAAAGTATCGTACACACCTCACGTTACATCGCGTTATCGAGATCGTCGAAGAAGGAGACGAACTTCGTTACATTACCAAAGGGGACGGCAATCCCACGAACGATGAGTACAGTGTCGTCGGATCAGAGTTGTTAGGGGTTGTTGAGACGTCTTCCGGCAGAGGTGAACGGTAGTGCATTGGGTCCGCGCCAATACACACCAATCATCCGTATACCGGATGTACCGGATGTACCGGATGTCAGGGATGTCTGCCATTGATCGGTCCAAGGGATCGAGATAGATATTGGCCAGCAAAGGTGAAATTACGCCACCAGGGTGTCGTTTCAGATCTCGGCGGCGGCGAGGAGAAACGACGTCGCGCCCGGCGGACGGAAAGGCGAACGGCGGGGCGAGTCTTTCTACCGTTTCAATGGTATGCAAAACGGTAGAGCGAGCAAGTTGCGGACAGTGGCGAGCTTTTCATCCTGCGACCTTGTGACGGGCCGGAGCGGAAACGGGATGCGGGTGAGTTTGCCGCGAGGAGCCTAAGGACGAAGCCGAACCGCCTCCCCCCTTGGTATAGTGGGCCGTCACAGTTATGAGAGGACAGTTCCGGGAAACATTCTGCATTTTGAGAATGGGAGCTAGCGATGAAGACGAACCAACTGAGGCTCAAGAGCCTTATCATCAACAACGGCTGGAAGCTAGTGCCGCTCGCCCTGCTCGTCATCGTGGTGGGGATCAGCGAAGCCTACCCCATGAAACTGATTCAACGCATAGTGGATATCGCGGTAGGAAAAGGCGCGGCCACTAAGATACCGACCATTATTGAACTGGGCGCGGTGTACATTGGCGTATTCATTGTGGCCGGTGTCGCGCGCTACGCGCTGAATACGCTCTACCGAATCCTGCAAGCTGAGCGAGGCCATCAACTCCGCAGCAGGATTTGGGAGCACGCGCTGAACTTAAGGCCGTTGCCATTGAGCGGAGCGTCCACGAATGACGTGGTGATGAATGCGCTCAAGGATTCGGAGATTGCCACGACCAACTTTATGCGTCCGGTGGTCAATATTCTGCAGTCTGTGACGCAGTTTGCCATTGGCCTTGTCATCATGTTGTCCATAGACTGGCAAATGACCCTGTTTGTATTTCCGCTGGGGCTCTTTTCCGCGGCTTTGACGCGTCGCACCGGAGGAAGGATGCGGTCGCTGGCCAGCGAGGTACGCAATCAGACGACCGCCATGTGGAGTTTATTTGCCGAAGTCATGCGCGGATTGAAGGACGTGCAGACGAACAACGGGACCGAGGAGATGCGACGTAAGCTAATCGCTCGTAGTGCTGGGACGACCCAAGCGACGATTCAGGATGCAATCTACAACGAGCGCACGGAATCGCTGAATCGGGGCTTTTTCATGGCGGTCATTGGTCTCATCATGACCTTTGGCGCGGTGCTGATATCCGAGGGCAAACTGTCTATCGGCGGCCTCACCGCTTTTATGATGTACAATGGCATGCTCGTCGATCCCGTTGTGAATTTCCTTCGGTTCTATAGCGAACTGCAGGCGATCCGGGTGTCCATTGGTCGTTTGAATGCGCTATTCGATTATCCAACGTTCCCGGAGCGGGTTAACCCCGCGTTGCTTGCGGGATCACAAGGCGGTTTAGAAGTCGAAATCAGGGATGTGTGGTTCGCCTTTGAAAGCCACCGGCCTGTCCTCAAAGGCGTGAATTTGCGCATCGACGCTGGCGAGCATATCGCGATTGTAGGCCCCTCGGGTTGCGGGAAGACCACCCTTACCCACTTGATTGCTGGCATCTACGCGCCGGATAGCGGAGAGGTCTCCGTGGGAGGCGCCACCATGGCGGCGCATAGTCCGTCGACCATTCGGCCCAACGTGGCCGTCGTGATGCAGGATCCCTACCTCTTCAATGCCACGATCGAAGAGAACGTCAAGTTAGGGGTACCTGATGCGACGTCGGAACGGGTGGCGTACGCGGTCCGATTAGCCGGCATGGCGGACCATTGGGCAACGGCCGCCCATGCTCCGCAGGCGAGCGTGGGCGAGGGCGGCAGTCGGCTCTCGGGGGGTGAACGCCAACGCGTGGCGCTGGCGCGGGCATTTGTCCGCGACCCGTCTGTAATCATCTTAGACGAGGGGACCTCGGCGCTAGATAGCACGATGTCGAGAATGGTGCTCGAGCAAATGCTTGCGGAATTCACCGAGAAAACCATTCTGGTGATTGCACACAAGATCTCCTCAATCGTTGGATTTCCCCGAATTGTGGTGATGGTGGATGGGGAGATTGTGGGGGACGGCAGACACGAACAACTTCTGAAAGGTTGCGCGTTATATGCCAGGCTGTATGCGAACCAATTCGCCGACGAAACGGTTTGACTCGGGGGTGTGGTTGCCGAGGTGCGTGCGAAATTGTTGAGAGGCGGCGTAAGGTTGCGACGAGATATATCGAGCAGATGAAATTCTCCGCGCTGAAGTAATGTACACATGGGTCGGTGCGTCTTCAGCGTCACCTATTTGGAAGCGAGGAGCTCGGGGCGCTTGCGACCCGTTACCACTATTCAATCCACTGTTCCACGTGCTCAGCCGAAGGCTCGCAACAAGGTGAGGTGCCCATGGCGCTCCGGATCAAACTATTCATCGGCCTCGTAAGACCACAGAAGATTCGACCTCCCCATGGGAGCGCAACTAAGGATTCGACACCACCAACGCCGTACCCTGCTGAGAGCCGCAGTCAAGCGGACAGAATAAAGGAATTATTGATGGAATCGATGCATGGAGAATCATCGCACCGTTCCAACTAGGCTGTACGGCATCAGCGGTCAGAATGATGTACTGCTGGAATCGCCCGCGCCTTCGACCATCACAAGGGAGAGTGTGAAAAGCAATGTTGCCGCTGCCCGAACTTGACGAACTTGATCTGCTCATCCGCGATTGGTGCCTAACCGAGGCAGAGCCGGAAAAACGCCAGGCCGTAGTGACCCGTGTCAGAAAGCATCGTGAGGATAGGGGGCTCATAGAGCGCGCATCGAGGCACCGAGTGACTCCCTATCTGTACGAACTAGCCGATTGGCCCGACGGGATGCGTCATTCGCCGTTGATGGTCGCGGCCCGTATTGCCCACAAGGTAACAGTTGATTATAATACCGCTCTACTTACCGATCTCAGAGATCTGGCCACAGCCTTCGATGATGCGGGAGTCAGCTACGCCGTGTTGAAGGGGCCGATCCTTCTGGGGGCCGTCTATCATAGCGTTGGAGTCCGCACGGTCGGTGATATCGACGTCTTGGTGCCCGCCACCCACCTGTCCAGGGTTATCGACATTTTGACTGATCTTGGGTTTATTCAAGGGTATATGACCCAGGAAGGTATTGTGCCTATCCTCGAGAGAAACTTTCATGCCGGGCAGCACCACCTGACAAACTTTCTACGCGAAGGCAAGCACGTTACGGCGGTAGAGGTACATCAGGAGCCGTGGAATCGGAATTATGTACCGGCAGCGTTTGGGCCCCCCTTGACATTCGAAAACGCCACTGAGTGGGGGCTTTGGCGCTCTTCCCTACCTGGGGGCTTCGATTGCACCACGTTGGCAAAGGCAGCCTTCTTCATTCAATTGCTGTGTCATACGTACCATCACGCCGCTGTAGACAAGCTTTGGTACTTGGCAGCATTTCTCGATATTCGGAACGCGTGGTGCGCATGGCGCAATGACATGTCCATCCAGGAGATTCATGACGTTGTGCGTACCTGGGACGTTGGCGCCGAGGTGCAGTGGGCGGCAGAAGTGGTGCATAAGCTTCTCGATCTTGAGGATATTGTGTCCATCGTGCCGTCAGATGTGAACATGGCTGTTCCCAGATGGTACGCTCCGCGGGTACCTCTGCCTCAGGATGGCAAAATTAAGGTTTCCATAGTTGAATCAGAGGTGTCCACATTGCAGCGTTTCCAGACTCACGTGACTTTGGGCCCGGCACCGGGAACGGACGCGGAACTCTCAGCGACAGGTGCCATTTGGCGATCCGAGAGTGGGATTCACGTATCGCTTGACGTACAAGACTGTACTCCTTGCTTCAATGCAGAAATATCGACCTGCTTATGGGAGCAGGATTGCGTGGAGATGATGATTTGCCGACCAGAGGATGGTCGTATGGTGCGACGTATTGGCTTAGCACCGCGCAGCGGACTCTTACTCTCTCCGATTGGTGTGATGCTCGATTCCACTGGGGAACCTGTATCGCTTAATTTTACGGCAAAAGAGGTGAATGGAGGGTATAGGGTTGCAATTGTTTTGCCATGGGACTGGCTCGGAATCAACCCGTTTGAAGGAGGAGTGTTCGGACTGGATATCCAGGTAAATGACTGTGTTGACCCACGGGGAGGGCGACGACGCGCTTTGGCATGGGTTGGTGGGCGGAACCTGAGTTGGACGGAGCCTGATGTGCTTTGTAAGATCTATATACACGCGGGAAGCTGAAAGCCCGTTTATAATAACATGGCGTGGACCGTGCGCATCAGATGCTGGTCACTGGCGGGTGCCGGAATATAAAGGACGCCATTGTCAAGACAATATTTCTAC
>JAJZXX010000131.1 GCA_021806205.1 Bacillota bacterium
GTAGTCGATGTGAGACCTCTAAGTCCCCATCAAGCGTAATCGAGCAGGAAAGTCTTGTCCAGTCCTTGAAAAACCCCGCACGCAGTGGTAAGGAAAACCATCAAAAATTAGCCGCGAGGAGTATAAAGGGCGGCAAATCTTTTCAGAACTACGTTCCATGTCGGGCATCGCCAGACAATGCCATGACGGCTCCCCCTGCCGAGCGCCGTCGAGGAGCCCTCCCCCCATCTTCTACGCAGCCTCGTGGCCCAATTGCGGCTGATCACCTGACCATCATTTGCTCTCGCCGGGGACCGTTGGAGACAAACGATATGGGGGTTTCAATGAGCTGTTCGATCCTTTCGACATGTCTACGCGCAGGAGCGGGTAGATTCTGATAGCTCTGGATCTGTGAAATGTCCGTGTGCCATCCGGGCATCGTTTCGAACATGGGCTCGGCTGCCATAAGATCGGCAGTGGCCGGAAAGGCGATTGTCAGTTTTCCGCGGATCTTATAAGCCGTGGCGATGGGGATTTCGCTTAAGTAGCCCAGGACATCGACGTTGGTTAACGCGACAGCCGTGGCCCCTTGAAGTTGACAACCGTATCGCGTGGCCACGGCATCGAATCACCCAACCCGCCCCGACGCACGTCGAATAGGCTTTGGTGACGGCCACAATTTGGGTCATGGCATGCGGCGGGATGGCGGCGCCGACCGTTGCAAACCCCGCCAGCGTCGAGGACGAGGTGACAAATGGAAAAATCCCGTTATCCGGATCGCGTAACGCTCCCAATTGGGCCTCGAGCACAATGGTGTGGCCGGCGTTTATGGCGTCATGCAATATCTTGGACGTATCGCAGACGTACTGTGCGATGGCCATAGCATCGTGATGCAGGGATTCCATGAGGTCATCAATGGAGAAAGTCTCTTGTATACAATAGCGATGTTTTAAAATGATCTCTTTGGACGCCATGAATCGCGTCAGTCGCTCGCGCAGCCTGTCTTCCCGAAACAAGTCTGCGACCTGAATGCCCACCTTTGCCGCCTTATCGGCATAGAACGGGGCAATGCCGGAACGAGTGGATCCGAACTGATGGGGGCCGAGCAAGTCCTCCTCGGCTTGGTCTAACAGCCTATGGACAGGGAGGAGAATCTGTGCGCGATCCGATATCAGCAACTGCGGTTCGGGCACATTGTGCTGTCTCAGGTTCTCCAGTTCTTGCAATAGACCGCGAATATTCAGAGCCACACCGGGGCCAATGACATTTTTGACGCCAGAGTAGAATACTTCCGACGGCAGAAGATGTAGGGCGAACTTGCGAAGGGGTTAATAATGGTGTGGCCGGCATTGTTTCCTCCCTGGAAACGCACGACGAAGTCGGCGTTTGCCGCTAAATAGTCCACAAATTTTCCTTTGCCTTCGTCGCCCCGATTTGCGCCCACCACCGCTATCGCAGTCATTGCGGACATCTCCCCTCTGGTCATTTGAAAAACTCCTGGCCTCTACTGCCCTCCGGTTATGGCTAATCTCAGGATTTTTCGCGCAGCAAGGAATGTTTAAGAGCGATTCATGCCCCGGGTTCATGGGGACACCATATTTCTGGCAAAGTCCGGTGATCGATTTGTCTTATGTCTGGGGTCCACTCTAATCACAGGCGGATCATCGTAATCAGACCGGGGAAGGACCCCGCTCGTGTCACCCCCCTCCCTCCTCGGTAATTCGGGAGAGAAATTATGAAAGACTCATCGATGCGTTATTATAAAAATGAGGAAGATTCCAATAACAAGGGGTGGCTTTCCTCGGATTTTCTCACCTTCGTGAAGGAAATCGTTAACAACAGGTGGAATGGTATTGTATGATCGTGGACGTGATGGCGAAAGGTGGGAATATGCGGGATTCGGTGGAAACAGCAATCGAATGGGTGTCGCAAGTGAAGACATTACCACAACCTATGGTGGTGGTGGCGGGAACGCACGGTAGCGGCAAAACGCGGTTAGCCAAACTGTTGGCGGCGAAGGGGTGGGGCACCTATATTAACCTTAGCCTGACACTGTCCCGTTACGTCATGACGGTTAATCCCCGCGACCCTGTGAGATGGACGACTGAGTTCATGACCGGCCTCCGGTCTGATAGGGGTAACGAGCAACCTCTTATCCTGGATAATATTGAGGCCGTATTTCAACCGGAACTCCGATTGAATCCACTGAGTTGGTTTTTGCAGATGGCGCGCGAGGTACCGTTGGTGGTGGTCTGGCCAGGAGCTGTGTCCCAAGGGGAATTTTTCTATTCGACACCGAACCGGCCCGATTACTTTCATCAGCGGGAGCCCTCCGTCATCGTGGTGAATATCACCGGCGAATCAGGATAACAAGCGAAGGAGTCATGAATCGTGAAATACGGGGAATTGATTCAATTTCAGCCAATCGCCTCGGTCATCAAAGTCCAAGACGCAGACCAGCCGCAGAAAGCTATCGAATTCATGGACACCTATGTCATGTCAGACCGCATGGCGCACGAAATTGAACACTATATTGTGCCGCATCTGCAGTTTCAGGATATGCACGACAACCGCGGCCTCCTGATTGTAGGGAATTACGGCACGGGGAAATCACATTTGATGGCGGTATTGTCCACGGTTGCAGAAAACGCCGCTCTGCGCGAGCGACTGAACCATGCCGCTGCAGCGGAGGCGTTGACGCCGATTGCCGGCAAGTTTCGTGTGGTTCGGATGGAGCTTGGCGGGACTCAAACTACCGTGCGGGATGCGGTGTGCCGCGAAGTGGAACGGGGGCTTAAGGCCTGGGGGATTGATTATCACTTCCCGGCGATTACGGAGATTACCAACAACAAAGAGAGCTTCCTCGAGAT
Organism: Bacillota bacterium; assembly: GCA_021806205.1. Lineage (GTDB taxonomy): Bacteria > Bacillota > Sulfobacillia > Sulfobacillales > Sulfobacillaceae > Sulfobacillus_B. The sequence goes on from JAJZXX010000131.1 coordinate 2,850, forward strand.
GATGGGAATGTTCAATGACCGCTTTCCCGACCAAGGCCTCTTGGTGGTCATTGACGAGTTGTTGGACTTTCTTCGCACCCGGCATCAGCAGGAACTGACGCTCGATTTGAGCTTCCTACGGGAACTCGGCGAATTGTCCACGGCCAGTCGTTTCCGCATTATGGCCGGCAGCCAGGAAGTGCTTTTTGGCAATGCGCAGTTTCAGTTTGTGGCGGATTCCATGCAACGGGTGGCGTCCCGATTTCAGGAGGTCCACATTATTAACGATGACGTCGCATACGTTGTGTCCCACCGCATCTTGCACAAAACCCCGGAGCAAAAGGCCTGGATCCGGGCGTATTTAGAGCCCTTCAGCCCCTTGTTTGAGCCGATGGCGCTGCGTCTGGACCAATACGTTGATCTGTTCCCGGTCAACCCAGACTTTTTCCGCACCTTCGAGAAAATCAACCTCGGCGAAAAACGGGAGATTTTGAAAACTATCACGGACGAAATCCGCGAACTGTTAGCCCGGGACGTGGTGAAGGACCACTTGGATCTCTTGTCCGTAGACCGGTATTGGGACTATCTCGCCCGGAATTCGGCGTTCAACGCCAATCCCAACTTTCAGCAGTTGCGACAGCGGGTCGAGACGGCCGTGGATAAAATTCGATCGGGAATGACCCAACCCGCCTATATCCCGTTGGCCATCCGCAGCATCAAAGGATTGGCGATTCATCGTTTGACGGTGGGGTTTGACGTCCGCATCGGACTCACCCCGAAAGAATTGAAAGAATCGTTGGCCCTCTATGTTCCCGTGCCCATGCTCGATCCCGCATTTCTGGAGAAAACCATCGAGTCTATTCTCCGGGAAGTCACGCGGGTGTTGGGGCATCAATTGGTGATGGTGAACCCGGAAAACGGGCAATACTATCTCGATATGGGAGACTATGTCGACCTGGATGCCGTCCTGCAGGAAAAGGCCGTGGCCCTCGATGATGATAAGCTCAATCAGTATTATTTTGATCTCTTGGCGACCTTGCTGGAACGGAAAGATCCGTATGTCCCGGGCAGTCGAATTTGGCGACTCGACGTTCCATGGCTCTCCCATCATGTCGAGCGTCCCGGGTACCTGTTCTTCGGGACTCCGGCGGAGCGCACCACCGCCCAGCCCCCCCGTGAATTCTATTGTTATTTTCTGCAGGCTTTTTCCCCGCCAAAGTACCAAGACGATGGACGCGACGACGACGTCTTCTTTCGCATGCACAAAGTCGACGAGGAATTTGCCGAGATGATTCGTCACTATGCGGCGGCCCGCGAATTGATGGCTGGCTATGGGAAATCAAGTGCGGCGCGCAGCCACTTTGAGGAGATCGCGGCCCGCACATTAAAAGGCGCGTCCGAGTGGCTCCGCAACAACTTTCGCACCAAGTTTCAAGTAATCTATCAGGGTCAACCGACACCCATTCGGGCCGGCCATCTGCCCAATGATGCCACATTGTTGGAGGTGGTCTCCCAGGCTCTCGCCCAGTGTCTCGAAGAATCGTTTGAACGGCAGCTTCCGGGCTATCCCATCTTTCAAGGGTTTCAGCAGCCGGTGACCCAGATGAATATGCGTGAACACGTGCAACACGCGTTAAATCGCCTGGCTGGCATGCCCTCGTCTAATATCGGCACGCGAGTATTAGAGTCTTTGGGGCTAATAGAGAATGACAAAATTCGGCCGCGCCGGTCGCCCTATGCCGAGTGGATTCTCGGCTTAATGGCACACGCTCCGGCACCCTACCATGTGGTCAATCGGAAAGACATTCTCACCATCCAACAGACGCGGGATGGCGTCGAAGATGTGGCCTTTACGCGGGCATTTCATTTAGAGCCGCCGCTTCTCATGGTCCTGTTTGCGGCACTGATATGGAATGGCGATCTGGTGGTGACGGTGGGGAAAGACAAGTATGGGCCCGATCGTCTGGGAGACTTTGGTAAGCTCACCAACGAACAATTTATGCATTTTAGTCATGTCGAGAAACCCAAGGGCGTGGTGCAGAGCAGTATCCGGGCGCTTTTCGAGTTCTTTGAGATGCCCGCTGCCTACGTGGACCATGAGGCGAAGTGGGAGGACGTTCTTCCGACCCTGCAAGGTAAAGTCGCCGACATGATTAAGGCGGTCGTAGGATACCGTGAATTTTGCCGACAGGATCTGCGATTCTTCGGCCAACCGTTACTCCCGGCGGCACAACGAGATGACTGGGTTAATCGGATGGATGCGGTGAAAGAATTTCTGGAGCAGGTGCAAAACTACAATACCGTTGGCAAGCTCCGCGCGTTCAACAAGGATGCGGACGACGTCAATGCCCTCTCCGATGGCTATCGCACAATGGAACGGAAACTGGGCCGCCTTAAAGCGTCCTATGACACGTTGAATCCGTTGGCCAGTTATCTGGAGACGACCGCGCAAATGGTTCCCCTCGGGAACCCCTGGCACACCCAACTAGCCGATGTGCAGAACGGGTTCGTTGAGCGGATAGCCACGGAAACACCGGCTGTTCTGAAGGGGCAGCTGGAGGCGTTGCGATTCGCCTATGCCCAACTCTATCGGGAGTTGCATCAGCGTCACCGACTGAATAAG
>JAJZXX010000241.1 GCA_021806205.1 Bacillota bacterium
GCCCTTAACAACACTGGAAACGGTGGTCAACCTGATTGGTCACACGCGGACCAAAGGCGGTCTCCGCATTGAAGCAGACCTCGACCGCGGCGCCTATCCGACGGGTCAAAAGCCAGACCGGGAAGCGATCGACGCCCTCCAGATTGAGCGCCCAGAGGGCCAAAACGCGTTCTGGAATTACACCATTCGGCCACATGTCAAGCCTGCGACTGAGGATATCGTATGTTAAAATTTTATGGCTCCTAACGATCACAGTGTCGATGTCGCTACCGGCGACTGCGCTGTATCTGTGGTGGCGTCACTCTCGATCGAAAGATCGCTAGGCCCTCGCCGACCGCCTCTGTTCCTGCAGGGGCGGTTCTTGCTTACAATATACCCTGCATCACGAAGTTATGTAAACTCCGACCCGACGCATAATCCCTTGACAATGCTCTGAGCCATGCCATTGATAACACTCGTGGATGGGAGATGCATTCCTCACCCTCAGTCAGCAGAAATGCCACGGCACCCATAACCCATGCCACTCGGTAATCCCTCAGTGTTGCCTTCATCGAGCCTCCCGTCCCACCGCCTTTAAATAAGCAACAAACCCATACACCGCCCAAATTCCCCCGATTAAAAGACCCTTGAGGAGATTGGTCATAGACATATGAGGCCAGAACAGCGCAATCAGAAAGATCAGCGCGGCAACGACCTCAAAAAATGCCGCCTGACCAAATGGTTGCTTCACGCCCATCAGACTTTCCATGGAAATTTTCAATGATCTCGCTCCTTTCCCATCCTCTCTTCCACAGCTTGACGAATATACGCCACGCGGGACCCACCGATCTTCTGGGCAACAGCGCCGGGCTTAGCAATCCAATCACCGGGCGCGAATACCGATCACTCGGCGATTATCTTGGGCGCTCTGGAATGTATCGGCAACGCCTCTTTGAAGACGTCCCCAACCCCAACCGAGATGTCGCGGATCCGGCAACCGGAACTTGTGCGGTTCAACGGCGTAGGGGTCTTTCACACGTGTCGCCACGATCTTTCATCAACGCATCAGCCATTCGCGACACACGAGCGGAAGTCCTGCCCATCACCACCCCTGCCCTAAACTCGTGACTGTGTTAATGGAGAAACACGACTCGTGACCTTTGTGTCGAATCCTGGCCCAGGAGGTTTATATACGCCATGACAATGCTAGAGACTGCCGTAACGGCCATCACGCCGCCATTGCGGCCCCACGAAACACCCCCCAGAAGTCCTGCTGGTGTGGAGACCTGGCCACCTACGCGATTCTCGGTACCGCGTACTTCTATTGCACCCGCCATGCCGATGCGACCCACGCGTGTTATCAGCGCTGGTCGCAGATTCCCGAAGTGAGGAGCAACGCGACGGGTTGTCGATCCCCGAAAAGGGGGGTCGGTGTATTTGACGGCTCGGGGGTCCCGAACGCTGAGACAGAGGCTGAAGCGAAGAGGGTCGGATTGTAGTCACGAGATTAGGAGTAGGTAAGGCTACCGCTGCTTGGCTTCCAGGCGCATGACGCGCCGATCCAGTTGGTCGATTTGGGTCTGGACTTCGTCTCGAAATCGGTCCAATTTCTCATTAGCTGCGGATACGCCTTCGGCCACTAACTGGATTTTGGTGTGCAAGTCTTCCACGAGAATACCAGTCTCTCGATTGATTTGTTCTGCATGCTGACGGGTCTCTCGATTAAGTTGTTCTGCGTGCTGACGGGTCTCTCGATTAAGTTGTTCTGCGTGCTGGCGGGTCTCTCGATTAAGTTGTTCTGCATGCTGACGGGTCTCTCGATTAAGTTGTTCTGCGTGGGTCATGAGATCCCGTCGGGTCTCTTGGTTCAACTGCCCGCTGTGGGCCATGAGTTCTTCGCGCATGCTATCTAAGTAGGCCTTCAATTCTGCGTCCATCGAATCGCTCGCTCCTTGTGCAACGTTGTTGATTACTTCGTCACCGCACACAAAAATTCCTTCCCGTTACGACGAGGATTCCGCATGTTCCTCCCTCTCCATCCTCTCCTCTGCGGCACCATACGGATATACGCCATGTGGGACTCCCGGGCAGTTTTTTACCTCCAAGGAAGGATTTTAACACTGACTCCCGTTCCGCCCGGCACGTTCGCTGAGGGCGCGTGGATGCCGCGGCGGGTCAAAATGGGCACGTCCCGATGGCGAAGTGCCCCCCTTCGGGGATCGACGACCGCCGGGTGGGCGCCAACCTTGTCGGGGCAAACCGCTGACGTGTTGTCGATTCCCGTCGAACGCTGTATAGGAATCCTGTATCGTCGGCCCGCTATACTCGCTCCAAAATGGGAAAAATTCGCATGCAGAACTACCATACCGACGAGGAACCGGGCCCAGCGATCGGCGCCTGATTGGCATCATTGCGGGCGTAGGGCCTGTCCGACCGACGGCTGCGCGCATTGGGGGTAGGCCAAGCCATGAGCGAGAGTCGACTTGCTGCACAAGTGGATATGCAACGCGGCGATTGGATGCGTGGAAGCGACGTAGTTTCCGTGCAAATATTACACCACCGGAATTCGGGCCACGGCGAGAATCCCGCGTCATCTTAAGGGTCTCAGAATCCTTTATCGCACCAAAATCTTGAGAGTCACCTCAACCACATCCGCTTCTCCCGGTATGACAAACCGCTCTAGTTCGGGTGCGAAGGGGGTTGGCGCGAATCGGGACCCCACCCTCGCAATTTCGCAATCGACGTAGTCGAGCGCCTGCCCATATATTGTGGCCGCAATTTCTGCTCCAAGACCTGCATGTCGCACGGCCTTGTGAGCGATGACCAAGACACCCGTTTTCTTAAAGGACGTGAGAACACTGTTGACATCCCATGGCGCGACCGTTCTCAGATCGATGACTTCCGGGCTAAGACGATATTCTTCCTCTAGCTTCTGGGCTGCCTTGAGTACATCGGGAAGCATGGCGGCTTTCAGTAGCCCCTAGCGTCCCGAGGCGTTGCTGACATAATGACCTTCAACCATGGCACATGCGCAAACCACGCTTCGAGTTGCTGCGAATGTTGTGCAGCCGCGGCCCGGCGCGCCTTGGCAACGCACCACCAAAGGGACCGAGACCTGTCCGCCAGACATGTATCGTATTTTGGCTGCTTGGCTGACCAACTGGTCCATCGCGATCTCAAGAAAGTCCATGTACATAATTTCCACCACCGGACGACTCCCGGTAATAGCCGCACCAACTCCAACGCCGATGATCGCGGCCTCTGAGATGGGGGCATTGCGGACACGTCGGGTCCCAAATTGGCTCGATAGATCCAGCGTCACTTTATAAGACCCACCCATGGGATCCTGACTATCCTCACCCAGCAGCCATACCGCAGGATCGCACTGCATCTCCTCAAACAACGCCTCCCGCAGGGATTCACGAATCGTCAACTGACGCATCAGGGTGGTGTCGCCTCCTCCTTAAGATTGGTTAGTCCCAAACATCCTCGAGTGCCGATTCCGGCGGGCCGTAGATATCGTTGGGGTCGCGTCGCTTATGGGCCGGATTGGTTCGGCACCATCGGCCGATTGGGGGGTGGAGTCTGACTATGTAAGCTGGACTGAGTTGGTCGCATCGCAAGGGTGGGGGAATCGGAGAATTTTGATGCGGCAGCGTATCGGTCGGCCGTTCGCGCCATGGAGTGGACCATTCTCGAGGTGCCAGATCTATCCGTTCGGGGTAGCGCGATTATCAAATACTCGGAGTCAGATTTGCAACGGCTGAAAGAACGATCAGCGGACACGGAAGACTGCGCTTACGTGCTCATGCGTTGCCCGCAGTTGAGCCCCGAACAAAAGTCCTTTGTCCGGAAGTTGGTTGATTCTTGCTCCCGACCGACCGCTAAAAACCGAGGGCTTTCGTGTGGATCGTTGGTGTGGATGATTCCACCCTGGGGAAGTTGATACCATGCAACTGTGACACAGGCCCTAGGCCATAGCGGGACGTCTCACGGCGCCTCGCCCATTCATGTGGATGGTCGTGTGGATCGCCGACCATTTTAGAGCTGGTGGCCTAAAACCCGCAATCGCTTGCGGTGAAAGGGTTTTGAGATGGTGTCCCCGGCAGGATTCGAACCTGCGACGCCGGGATTAGAAGGCCCGTACTCCGGGGTCTAAGGTGTCTCCCCGATGCGCTGCAATTCTTGTATATCGGCCATTCCGCGGTTTCGGAGCATCTACGCTGTCGCTCCCAAAACACCCGTTCCATGGCTTCGTGGTGACGCCGTGGTGACGGATGGAATGACCCACAATGGGGCACCGAACCGCAAGTCGATTGCCGCACATGAACTTCCCATATCACGCGTGGTTCGATTTCGACACTACACTCCTGACTGTCGGCTGGGCTGGTCAAGCCCAGTTGATATTAAGAACACATCATCGAGTGCCGTGACGAATTCCTGAGTTTCAAGTCATCAAAAGATTCATTAGCGGTGAATCTTCATCGCGGACATGGCGAATCGTCCACGCCTGGTATCTAGACGTGTAACCTTGATGCGATTAGACTGAGAGCAACCTTCACTCAAGGAATTGATAATTTAATGGAAACCGTTGTATATATATTTGGCGATGAATCGGGGAACTTCGACTTTAGCCAAAAACAGGGTGCTTCACGCTACTTTATTCTCACCACGGTCATGATGAAAAGTTGCGCCGTAGGAGATGCTTTACTTCAATTGCGACGGGAACTGGCATGGAAAGATGTGCTGCTAACCGAACAGTTTCATGCGTCATCAGATCGACAAGCAGTCCGTGACCAGGTATTCAATTGCCTCGCTCGGTTCAATTTCCGTGTCGACGCCACGATTTTAGAAAAGCGAAAAACCATTGAACGCTATCAGACCGACGTGTCTCAGTTTTATCGACTAGCGTGGTGGCTACACCTAAAGTATCTAGGCCAATCAATCCCCGGCGGAGAAAAAGCTCTGATCGTAGCGGCCTCATTAGGAGAGAAAAGAAAAAGACAAGCATTCTCGGATGCATTTAACGACGTGGCCCGACAGGCGGTATCCCACGCGGATTTCCATACCGCCTTTTGGCATGATGCGACGGATCCGTGTTTACAGGTAGCCGATTATTGCGGATGGGCTATTCAACGAAAGTGGGAAAGCCATGATGACCGATCCTACGCGCTGATTGAACATCAAATCGCCAGTGAATTTGATGCATTCCAACGCAGTACTCACTATTACTATTAATGACCGCTCATCTGATTGTCCGAGTAGCCGGTCGGAGACCTCGCGAGCTCTCAGTGACGTGCGTCGTTCAAGAACATCCCTGACCTTGGGTCGTTATACCTCGTTCATAATAATCCGGGTATTCTTTTTTTCTTAGCAGAAAAAAAGGCCAGCTAGCAGACATTCGTCTGCAGAGCCCCATGGACTCTTTCGCCAGCCGCCCCGAACCATACTTAGTATAACTCGGTACTGA
>JAJZXX010000054.1 GCA_021806205.1 Bacillota bacterium
CACCATGCGCGTATCGAACCGCTGAGCCGTTGCGATTATGCAATATCCAGCTTCATTGGTATACCCGGTCTTTAACCCATCCATGCCAGGAAATTGGCGCAACAACCGATTGTGATTAATCAGCCACAGCGTTCCGCCTTTGCCGTTGCGGATGCTGCGGTCTTCCCACATCCCGGTATAATGCAGCAGCAAAGGCATTCTGATAGCTTTTTCTGCCAAGAGCGCCAAGTCGTGTGCGCTGGAATAGTGATTGGGATCCGAAAGGCCATGGGGATTCGCAAAATGCGTGTCTTTCATTCCTAAGGACTCAGCGGTTTGATTCATATCTTCCACAAAGGCATTTTCCGACCCGGCAATATATTCACCTAAGGCATAAGCCGCATCATTGGCGGACCCAATCGCAACGCCCCGTAAAAGATGGTCGACCGACAGCCGTTCGCCCGGTTCCAACCAAATTTGCGAACCATTGACGTGATAGGCCTCCTCGGATATCGGCACGCTCTCATGCAGAGATAATGACTTGTGCTGAATTGCCCGAACTGCCAGGTAAAGGGTCATCAATTTTGTCACACTCGCTATGGGAAGACGCCGATTCGCGTCTTTGGCATACAATACCCGTCCCGACATTCCGTCCACCAATTCAGCCGCCTTAGCCGACACCGGCGGGGGAGACATCGGCTTGGCCCAGGCCTTAACCCCGGCGAACGGCACCATAAGTACACACATTACCCAGAGAACTATTAATGGCCATCGTTGCATCTTGCACGCCCCCACCGCTTTGGTAGGGCTATTATCTCTAAGGCCGCTCAGATTCATGCATGAGCCTAAGGCCGATCGGCTACCCGTGGACGAGGGCCCGCCAGGGCCTTCCCGGCCCTACGGTTGTGACTTGAAATAGAGCCCCCAGCGTGGCGCCGATGTCAGCAAGCGTATGCCGGTCCTCGCCAATCTGAGGGTCAATCCGCAACCCATAGGTGAGCCAGGGAACCCATTCCCGGGTATGGTCACTGCCCGAAAACGTCGGGTCGCACCCATGGTCTGCGGTGATCCAAAGCTGGTCCTGAGGATTAAGCACGCCCCAAATGTCAGGCAAGAACGCATCCAGTTCCTGCAGCGCCTTGACATAGCCTAGCGGATCGCGCCGATGCCCATAATGGGAATCAAATTCCACTAAATTTACAAAGATAAACCGGTCAAACCCTCCTTCACCAACAATTGCAACGGTCCGTTGTAATCCGTCGCGGTTACTCTGAGTGCTGACCGTTCTGTCAAAACCCTGGCCCGAGAAAATATCCCCGATCTTTCCAATTGCCACAGTCTGCACACCGGCACTTTGCAGACGGTCCACCATGGTCTCACCCCACGGAGTGACAGCGTAATCGTGACGGTGGGCGGTTCGCACAAACGCTCCCGACTGGCCCGTAAAAGGTCGGGCGATAATCCGTCCGACTAAGTACGGACCCTGCATGATGGCCCGCGCCGCCTGACACCATTGGTAAAGCCTATCGAGCGGGACGACCGACTCGTGCGCCGCAATTTGAAGAACACTGTCCGCGGATGTGTACACAATAGGGTGCCCCGTCTTCATATGCAGGGCACCCAATTCCTCGATAATGGCCGTACCTGATGCGGCTCGATTTCCCAATATAGGAACCCCGAACGCATCGCTTAAGGCCTTGACGACCCGGTCGGGAAATCCCTCGGGATAGGTTTGGAAAGGATGATCTACGACCAGACCCATCATTTCCCAGTGGCCCGCTAAGGTGTCCTTGCCCTGCGCCTGGGGCGCCAATTTGGTCGCAGCCCCTAAACACTCCCCGCTCTTTGATGAGCCTTTTGGGGTTGAGTCCCCCAATATCGACTCCAGCCCCATCGCCGACAAGTGGGGCAACGGGGGACGACCCGCCCGCCGGAGCGCATGCCCGATGGTGTTTGCCCCCTCATCCCCATAGAACCGGGCGTCTGGTGCCTCGCCAATACCACCCGAGTCAATCACAATTAATACCACTTGCACTAAAATCCGCTCCCTTCCGGTTAGACCCCCATCCACTCTAGCTTATGGAAAATGCCTTGGGCAAACACCGACTCAACTGGTCGGTCTCTATGCGCGAGGATGGGACTGATCATAGACCGGACGGAACCGAGCCCGACTCACGTGAGTGTAGATCTGTGTGGTCGAAATGTCCTGATGGCCCAACATCTCTTGCACCGCACGCAAATCGGCCCCATTTTCGAGAAGATGCGTGGCAAACGAATGGCGCATCGTATGGGGCGTTAAAGTCTTGTCGATGCCCGCCTGCACCCCGTACTTCTTCACCAGCTTCCAAAAGCCTTGCCGGCTTATGGGGGCGCCCCGACGACTGAGGAAAAGCCAGTCGCCACTCTTCTTGGACACAAGGCCAGGCCGCACTCGCTCCAAGTACTGATTCAGCCAGGTTAACGCCGTCCGACCCATGGGGACATACCGCTCTTTTGACCCTTTACCGATGCAGCGAATCCGGGCGGGCTCGTTCCACCAGTCGTTAATCGTCAGGTGGCACAGTTCACTGACACGCAATCCGGTAGCATAAATGAGCTCCAACATCGCCCGATCACGCATGCCTACCGGAGTCAAGACATCCGGACTTTCAATCAGCCGGACAACTTCACCCAGCGACAGGACGGCCGGCAAACGCCGTTCTGGTCGCGGGGCGTCGAGGTTAACTGTGGGGTTTACCCTAATCAGTTCTTCCCGTTCCAAATAGGCGTAAAAACCTTTAAGACACGACAGCCTTCGAGCCCGTGTGGCTTGAGACCGCCCCGATCGTTTGAGTTCATCCATATAGGCCAAGATTTGTTCTCGAGGCTGCCCGGGATGCGCCACCTGAAACTTGGTAAAGTCGGCAAGGTCACGCCCATAGGACAAGCGCGTGTTGGCGGATAGATGGCGCTCGAATTCAAGAAAGTCCAAAAAGTCATCGACCACACGCGACACTCCGATCACCCCTGCCTCCGGTTTTCGCCGTCCTAGGCCTCATTTCCTTGTGCCCGACTGTCCAATTTTGCCATAGCATGTGCCGGCTTTGGTCAAAGGGGCATTGTCGGTTGGTCGTCATCCCGATGCTTAGCTTTCCACCCCACAGATCACACCAAGACGAGCCCCCGGAAAAGAGAGGCTCGTCTGGGCTACCCTATTACCGACTCCACCGGGGTATGCGTCATGCCATGAGCCTCAGCCACCGCTAAAAAGGTGACTAGCCCCTTATAGACATTCAGTCCGCGGGCGAGGGCCGGATCGCGCCTTAAGGCTTGGTCGACGCCCTGTCCGGCCAGCTGCCGCGCATAGGGCAAGGTCACGTTAGTCAAAGCCAGAGTCGACGTACGAGCCACGGCACCTGGCATGTTGGCCACCGCATAATGAATCACGCCATGTTTTTCGTAGGTCGGATGGGAATGCGTCGTCACCCGATCAATCGTGGCGATCGAGCCCCCTTGGTCAATGGCCACGTCAACAATCACCGAACCTCGCGGCATGGACTTCACCATCTCCTCGGTCACCAAATGCGGGGCCCTGGCGCCAGGAATTAACACCGCCCCCACCAATAAGTCGGCCGTGCGCACCGCATCGGCAATGTTGTACTCATTGGACATGAGCGTCCGGATTTCTCCTCGGAATTGATCATCCAACTGACGCAGACGGTCGGCGTTAATGTCCACAAGCGTCACTTGCGCTCCCAGACCCAATCCAATTCGTGCGGCATTCGTACCGACGATGCCACCGCCGATAACGACCACATGTCCTGGCAGCACCCCAGGTACCCCGCCTAAAAGAATGCCACGACCCCCATACGCCTTTTCCAAAAACTGCGCGCCAATTTGGGTGGCCATGCGGCCGGCCACCTCACTCATGGGGATGAGCAGGGGTAAAGACCGATCAGCATTTTGCACCGTTTCATACGCCACGGCGACGACCCCCGACTCGACCAATGCCTGGGTCAATTCCCTCTCGGGGGCCAAGTGGAGATATGTAAATAAGACCAGGCCCGGTCGGAAGAAACGATATTCCTCGACCAGAGGCTCCTTCACCTTGATGATCATTTCGGCCGACTCCCAAACCTCGGCCGACGCACTGACAACGGCCGCTCCCGCATTGCGATATTGTTCGTCAGAAAACCCGCTACCGGCACCGGCATTGGTTTCAATCAACACCCGGTGACCATCGCGGCTAAGCGCCAGAGCGCCCGCTGGCGTTAACGCCACCCGATTTTCATCGGTCTTAATCTCCTGGGGCACACCAATAACCATACTCACTCGACCCTCTTTCGGGAGAATCGCCCACAATCGGGGCATAGTCCTACCATACCGCACCAGCGCTAAAATATCTCGACATTTTTTTACTCGCGCGCATTCCGAATTTTCCCTATTAGGGTAGTACCATCCATTGAGGAATCTTGCTGAAGAAGTCGCCGCGCTTTGGGAATGCCGTCCCACACGTTCCAGTTCAGCACGCCCACCAGTCTTTTCCCGTCGAGATAGTAAAGAACCCCCTCCTCGCCGAAAATTACCCAATCTTCGACCACAGACAAGTTGGCATCCAGACGGCCAATGGCTTCATAGCCGAAGTGATAAAGGTCGGAGTAGAAAAACGATTGATGCGTATAGGCCTTGTGTGACCCCGCCATATTTTCTCCGGCGATTTTCCCCTGAGTGACGGCGTGGTCTTCGTGCATCATGAATGAGCCTCCTGGCATGATGGCGACATCCCCAGCCGCCCAGACCCGTGGATCGGATGAACATAGCTCCTCGTTCACCAAGACACCGCCCGACTCACCCGCCAAACCGGCATTACGGGCCAGGTCGTCATTCGGTATGACCCCGACACCCAAAACGGCCAGGTCGCCCATAAACACTTTGCTAGTATGGGTCAGAGCTTTGACGCCCTGGGCATCCACATCAATATGAGCCACCGCCTGATTGGCCGCAATCACCACACCCCGGCGCCGGTATTCAGCCGCGACATAATCGGCTAAATTTTTAGGGAAAAATCCCTGAAACGGGTAGTCTTCTTGAAGCAACCACGTGACCTGATGGCCTTTTGAGGACAAAGCCGCGGCCATCTCTGCCCCAATAAACCCGCCGCCCACCACTAAAACGTGACGCGATGAGGACAGTGCCCTGAACAAGCGGATGTGCTCAGTGAGCGATCCGACATAATAGACAGCGTCACTCGGCGGCACAAGGCGCCGAGGACGGGCCCCCATGGCTAACATTAGCTTCTTGTAACCGACTGTGAGGGAATCAGGAAGCGTCACCGCCTGGCGGGCGAGATCAAGGCCTTGCGCCTTGGTTCCCGTTCTAAGGTGGACGCCCGGACGCCCAACCCCACGCAAGAAGACGTCTTCCATTCGCATGTCCTCCATCCAAAGTTTTTTGGATAAGGGCGGCTTTTGATAGGGGGGAAAGTGTTCGTCCCCTATCACTAAAATCGTGCCGTCTTGATCGTGCCGGCGAATGCCGGCAATCGCCGCGTCGGCAGCCATTCCCGCGCCCACAATGACATAGTCGTACGTTTCCACCACAATCCCTCCATCTCTTCCGCGCCCAATCGCATAGCCTCATTCGTAGAGTATCGCCCACATTGTAAGCCGACACCTCAATTACAGACTACGACTATATCCCCCATCGACCCAATAGGCTTGACCGTTAAGATAACTTGCTTGGGGCGAGAGTAAAAAGGCCGCCAAGCGGCCGAATTCCTCAGGTTGGCCGTAACGGCCGAGAGGGATCGCCTCTTCCGACTGGCGTCTTATATCTTCCGCGCGGGTTCTCAGGGAAGCCGCCAGATTTTCGTCAAACTGTTGCACGCGATCGGTGGCAATGCGGCCTGGCACAATCACATTGACACGGATGCGATAGGGACTCAGTTCATCCGCGAGCGTCTTAACCACGGCATAGACCCCCGCCCTCAAGACATTGGAGAGCGCTAGATGGGCAATCGGATCGCGTACCGAACTGGACGCATTGAATAAAATGGAGCCGCCCCGCTCTACTTGGCCCACCAAGTCCCGCACCAGATGGATGGGACCTAGCAGCAGTTGTTCAAACGCATCCCGCCAGTCCTGATTGGACAACGCCAGCACGTCACCTGGCTTGGGTCCTCCCGTATTGACAAAGATTCCGCTCAACCTCTCCCCTCGAATATGCAAGAGAAAGTCAGAACGGGACGCCTGGCTTTGCGTATCTAACACCAGATCTTGGCCAGGCCTGCGACTCGTGCCCAAAACCCGTCCCCCTTCTTCAGAAATCGCCTGGGCTACCGCTTTCCCCAGCCCCTGGCTGCAAGCCATCACCAGAAAGGTCTTGCCCCGACACTGAAGATCCACATCGCCACCCCTTTTCAGTGCAGTAATTGCTCTGGGTCAAATACTCTTACAATTCTCTCCCTTAACCGGTCCACCTGGGGGCTCTCGGACTTGGGCCAGACCGGTTCGGGTTTGAAGCGGTCTCCCGTCATCTCATACCATTGCTGACCCGGACAAAAGAATACCGCGTGATCGTGGCGAACGTCTAACGAAAAAATCATGTGTTCATCTACTCCTCCCATCGGCACCCTTCCGGTCCAGTACGTTCCACGGGCATAGGCGTCGTACACACGATGCAAACGCTCGTGCTCCAGGGAAAGCCAGGCATCCTGGCCTCCTTCAAAGACCACTCCAACCGGCAGGGTCTCCACCAATTGGGCCCGTCTGGCCGCCGAAAAGGATCCTACGCACCAGAGCTGAACACCCTCTTCGCCTGGCTTTGCCACCACCAACAGCCCGTCCGGGCGTTCCGACCACCGGCTAATCTGTCGGACAGCGGCGAGCGCATCGTGGACTGGCAGAGGATCCGTTACCGCCGTAGCAATGGATTCATCCACAGGCCGCATGCGCAGCGTAAGTCGCGTGATTGCTCCTAGGCGTCCCGCCGACCCCACTAATAATTTGGACACATCGTATCCGGCAACATTTTTCATGGTTTTCGTGCCAAACCGGAGGAGGCGTCCCTGCGCGTCAACCCACGAGGCCTGTAATAGCCAGTCGCGCCAGCCATGCCCATGTCCAGGCCTCCACACCGGGGCGTTAGAAGCCACCAATCCTCCCACCGTGTCATCCATGAACGGCGCCAAGCCCGGCACTTCCATTCCGGATGCCGCCAGTACCCGGGCCAGTGTTCCCGCCGCCAAGCCCGCTCCAACCTCGACCGTCCCGTTATCTAAGTCCAAGTCATGGATTTGGTCAAATCCTTGCATCGACAAGACCCAATGGGTGACAGGCTCCGAACCACTGCGCCGTCCCTGTCCCCGAATCGAGAGGGGCTCGGAGTGCGCCCGAGACCAGCGCATAGCTTCTTGAAGTTCCTCTTCCGACGCCACCTTTAGGGGTCGCTCGGTCGGCGGGGGTTGGTCATTCGGCAGTGCGCCCGCAGGCCATAAAGCTTTCAGTGGATTCATAACCCCCATCGGATCAAACGCCGCCTTAATCCCCTCGAGCACATCCAACTCCCAAGGGGTATACATGAGTGGAAGATGCTCGGCTTTATCAATGCCGATGCCATGCTCTCCCGTAATTGAGCCCCCCAAGTCGACACAGGCCTCTAAAATCGCTCGGTCTGCTACCTTCATCCGCCGAACTTGGTCCGTGTCGGATGGATCATAGGGAATGCTCGGGTGGAGATTGCCATCCCCGGCATGGGCCACCGTCACAATCACTAAGTGCTGCTTTTCCGCAATGCCAAGTATCCGGTTCATCATCTCTAACAATTGGGGCCGCGGCACGGTGACGTCCTGGACCCAGAGATGGGGCGCCAGCCGCGCCGCCGCTCCATAGTGCGCCCGACGCCCACGCCACAATTGCTCGGCTTGAGCCGCATCCTTAGCCACATCAAAGGCCAACGCGCCTTCGCCACGACAGATTTGAGATACCGCTTGCACTGCCTTAGCGACCTCCTGGGCTGAACCATCCAACTCAATCAGGAGCACTCCATCGGCGTCCAGTGGATATCCTGCATGGACAAAGGCTTCAACAATGCGGATCGACTCCCGATCCAAGAGTTCCAAAGCCGAGGGCTTGACGTTCGCGGCAACAACCCGAGAAACGGTTCGGACAGCATCGCTGAGCCGTGCGAAGCTGGCCAGTACGGTTTGAACAACATCGGGTTTAGGCTGAATGGCCAATATAGCTTCAACCACCAAGCCCAGTGTGCCCTCCGCGCCAATGTATGGCGTAGCCACATCAATGCCCCAGGTCGTGTCCCCTACCGGCGGCAGTGTCACAATACTCCCGTCCGCCAACGCCACCGTCAAGCCCAACACATGATGCGTCGTCACACCGTATTTCACACAGTGGGGACCGCCGGCGTTCTCGGCGATATTGCCGCCAATTGTGGAAATGCGGTGACTAGACGGATCGGGCGCATAGAAGAGTCCCTCAAGGCCCAAAGCTTCGCCCAAGTCCAGGTTGACCAGGCCCGGTTGTACGCGAACCCACCGGCGGTGGGTGTCAATCTCCAGAATCTGGTTCATACGGGTGAACGCGACCACCACACCACCCACCAAAGGGGTCGTACCCCCGCTGAGGTTGGTCGAAGCCCCACGGCCAATTACGGGAACATGATATCGGTGACAAATTTCCAAAACAGTCCTGACATCGTCGATCCCCGTCGGCAGGACCACCAGGTCGGGCCAGTGCCGTTCCCCGGTTGCATCATAACTATAGGCCAACAACTGGTCCCGGTCGTGAACCACCGCCTCGGCTCCCAAAGCCTCTCTTAGGGAGTCGGCGACCACCTTGGCTTGATGAGGCGTGATGCGCGGATAGCGGGAGAGTAACTGGGATCGGTCCACGGTCGCCGAAAGGCGATAACTAGGCATTATAGTCGGCCCCCTTTTGTCAAATTACTGTCTCACGGCGTTCTAGCCTTGAAGAATAGGCTACCGCCCAATAGGCGGCCCAATGTTTGTCCAGTCTGATAAAGGCTGTCGTAAGTCCGGCGCAGGGCGGCGTCAAGAGCCATGGGCCCCGATCCGATTGCCCAGGCCGCCCAAAGACCCCGATCATAAAATGGCTGTAAGTCATCGGGTATTTGACCGGCCACGGCAATCACAGGTGTCTTTGTCTTTGAAGCCATTTCTAAAACCTGGGACAATACCTTGCCGCGCAACGACTGATCATCCAGGTGTCCTTCGCCGGTGATCACGACATCTGAGGCTTGGACGCGCTCGAGAAGTCCTGCCCACTGGGCGAACCACTGCGCTCCGGAATGAAGCGGCGCTCCCAGCACCGCGGCAGCGTAACCCAGGCCACCGGCCGCACCCGCTCCTTTAAGGTGGGCGCTATCCAGGTCGACCTCGTTGGCATAATTCGTCAAGGGTATTTCCCATGACTGGATTTCTTCATCCGTGAGCCCCTTTTGTGGGCCAAACCGTTTGAGCATTCCGTCATCCCCTAACAGTGGCACGTCAACATCTACCAAAGCCGTCACAGGCTTGTCGACTTTCACCTGGTCGATCCGACGAATGCTGTCCCATGATTTAGGAGAACCTGGCAACCTCCGAGCCCTCTCATCGAAAAAGCGCCAGCCCAACTCCTCTAAGAGCCCGATGCCTGCATCTACATTCCCGGTTCCTCCCAGAGCCAACCAGACCTCCCGTACCTTTGGATTCCGGAGAGCTTCATTGAGCAATTGGCCCGTTCCCCGGCTCGTGGCGGTCAGCGCCGAGACCTTGGGCCGTTGTTGCGCCTGAACGTAGGGCGAACCCTGAGCAGACTCTACCAGTCCAATCCCATCATAAAAAACCCATTCCGCCTGATGCAGCCGGCCATAAGCATCCAAGACCTCCACCGGATAGGACGTGCCTCCCCGCTCTAATAAGAGGCGGCCGCTGCCTTCTCCCCCATCAGCGAGGGGACACAAATCCACGTGCAGGCCGCGGCCAAACCCGTGGGTCAGCCCCTGACCTAGCGCTTCGGACACGGCCACCTGGTCCAAGGCCCCCTTAAACGCATCTACTGCGATTAGGCAACGCATCCTAGGAGTCCTTTGGTAAGTCCAAGAGTTTCCAGGGCTTCAGCGTCAATTGCCGCGCTCCGGATTTGACCGCCGGATCTTCACGGGCTAACGCCTGGGCTTCTTCCCAGTCGACGTGATGGTACAGGACCATCCCGCCTGTCCCGTCATCGAAAGGGCCCGCCATCAGAATCTGGCCGTTGCGATAGTGTTCGTCTATATATTGAAGATGCTCAGGACGAATCTTTTGATTTAAAACCGGGTCGACTATTTTAAGCCATGCGCAGTAAATCACTCAGGCCCCTCCATCCTCACCCATCAGTTTCGGTACTAGAAAAGGGGTTCGCGGCATTTTAGAAAAATCCTGCCGCTTGACCTTTTCGCCCGATTAGGAAATGCTACAAGAAGTACGCCTAACAGGAGGACTCATGCTCGCCATCGACAACTTGGTCGTGGCGTATCCGGGCCAATCTGGGTTGGCCATCGACCATCTAGGACTTGTCATCGATTCTTCAGTGTCCATCTTGGGTCCAAGCGGATCCGGCAAATCCTCGCTCCTGAAAGCGTTGATGAATCTTGTGCCTGCACGGGGTTCCGTCTTTTTAGAGGGTGTGCCCATCATGCGGCGTCCTCTGATTGCCCGGCGACTCTTGGCCTACATGCCTCAAGACAACGCCCTCCCTAAAGAGTTGCGTTTAGACGAATACCTTTTAGAGTTGGCGCGTTTAGACGGATATCCTGTCAAGCAGGTGCGGCGGGCGGTGGACGACATCATTCAGTTGGTCCACCTCGAAGACGCGGCCCGCCACCGCTTAAAATGGTTGTCGGGCGGTATGAAACGGCGCGCATTGCTAGCTGGGACGTTACTACCCCGGACGCCCTGGCTATTGCTCGATGAACCGACTTTAGGATTGGATCCCACGGAGCAAGCGTCCCTTCGCACGCTCATCCATAACCTCTCGCGCCATCGCCGCGTGATTTTAGTATCCACCTTTGTCGAAGATGCCGGCACTTTGCCGGGCCGGATTATCATCATGAAGTCCGGCCGGATTATGGTCGAGACAACTTGGGCCTCCTTGCGCCATAGTGCCTGGGGACACGTTTTTGGCGGGAACTGGGAGGACCGTACCCTAAATGGCACACAACTATGGGCGCCGGATTCCGCCACCCATGGTACCCGGCTATTTTTAAAAGCCCCGGACAACCCCAACCGTGAGCCGATTCCGGTAACCGCGGAAGATGGATATCTGTGGATCCTGCACCACCCGTCAAAGGATGCCTCCGATGTCAAATGAAGCCCGCTTACAGGTCGAACATCTTGGCTATCGTCTCGGACGCGAATGGCTCATCAAGGATGTGACCCTGGACGTGTCGCCCGGCTTTACCGCTCTGACGGGCCCCAATGGCGCGGGCAAGACCACCTTGATGCGCGCCATGGCCGGTGTCATCCTCCCTACTCGAGGAAACATCCGGATAGTAGGTCGGTCTGGGCCCGGATTTAACCCGCTCGGCTACATTCCGCAATTTCCAGGTGCCTACGAGAATCTCACAGGCTCAGAATTGCTTTTGCGTACAGCCTGGTGGGATTCGCCTTCAGAAATCCGCCGGCGACAGGATCAAGCGCGCGCGGTGATGGAAGCGATGGCGATCGGACACCTCCGGAACCGACTGGGGCGCCACCTGAGCCCTTCAGAAAAACGCCGTCTCGCCTTAGCGGGCGTCTGGATGCGGCGGGTCCAGGTGGTACTTTGGGACGAACCCACGGCCGGACTCGATCCGGAGCAACGGCTTAATTTTTGGCAGGATCTCTATGAACTGGCGCGACTGGATGACGCTCCTCCGATGTTTCTCATCAGCACCCACCTTTTGTCCGAGGTCGAGCGGTATTGCGATAACCTTATCATCATGAACCGCGGCCGGATGCGCCATCAGGGTCCGGTCAAGGACCTTATCGCTACCGCCCGCGGTCATAGCTACTTTGTGGACAGTCGGGATCGCCTCTTAACAGTATTAGACACGGGCCGGATGGATGAGCGCGGCTACTGGGTATTGGCCGAGGCGGATCGGTCGGATCTCCGCCAGCGGGTCCCGGACTTGCTTGACGCCTATCTATGGGCCCTGCACGGCCAAGACAGGAGGCGATCCCTCTGATGAAAGTCTGGGCCATCGTCGCATCGAACACCTGGCGATTAGCCTGGCGCGATCGCCTAACCCGGGTCGAAATCGTCATGCTAGCGCTCTTAACATGTTTCGCAGCCATCGCCGCCATCGGATCCCCCACGCCTGGGGACTGCGCCATTCAAATGTATGCGACAGCCTATGCAGCCATACCCTTCGCGCTGATCCTGGTAATTGGACAGATCGGTAAGAACCCAGAGGAAAACATTGCGTGGGAGGCGCGACCGGTCTCTCGCGGCCAAGTCATGGTCGGGCGATTTTTAGGGTACCTCGCGCTGGGATCAACCTTCGTCGGGATGATGGGACTTTGGGGATGGATCTTAATGACCCTGATGGCTCATCTCGGTGCTCTGTCAGGCGCTTGGTGGACCGTGCAGTTCTCGCTCCTCACCCTGCCGTCTCTGATTACCGTCACCGGCGCAGCCATGTGGCTTCAAGCCAGGATCCAGGGCGGTGCGCGATATTTTGCCCCGGCGGTTTCTCTCGCACTTCTCCTGGTTTTTTTGGAGGATAAACTCCCTTTGCTGACCGCCGCAGTACCCCACTTGCCCATTTTCAATCCGTTTCCCGGCTTCTTAGAGTTGGGATTAGCGCTTCCCCCCCGCCTCTTGGCTCCGCCCCTCATTAGCGGATGGCTTTGGCTAAATCGCCTCGTCTGGGGTCTAGTCGGACTGCTCTTGCTGCTCCTGGCGATTCGCCGACCCAGTCGCCACTACCCCTTAAGGCACCCCCGGTTTGTAAAAAACTTGGCCCTGACCGCAGCCATTCTCGCGATGCTCAGCGCTACGGGTTTATGGGTCTTAGCCCGAACACTTTCCCCGGCTATGGACCCCAATGTGTCACTGGCGACCAACTTTACCTGTCACACTCCTCAGATCCACCTAACCGTCAACGCCCAATCGGGCCGCGTGATGGAACAAACAGCCTGTACCGCTTCTCACGGCGGTGTCCTGCGATTTAGTTTGAATAGCGGGCTAAGCATTCGATCCCCCCAGGCAAGCGTCAAAGTTGTGGCGCGATCGCGGGGTTTAGCTCCACACTCCTGGGACCGCGAATGGACCTTGCACGTGTCGGCCGCCGGCCAGCCTCGGATCCGCCTTAGCATTACGGGTAAGATTCTCCCGACCCCTAGCACGCTGCCCTATCCCCCATTGCTTTCCACCCGGCAACACACGGGGCTTTATGCCGCCTGGGGGCGCATTTACGTCACGCATATCGGTCAAGATCTGCCCTCCTTCCTTTCAGGCAGCGCTCGGATTAGTTTAACTGTCACCCACCCGTCTAGTTTTCCCACCGTGACTAACGCTGCCTTTAATGGTCATACCCACCGTTTTGATGGCGTCGTCCGATCCTTGGCAATATCCGAAGGGCCCTTGGAAAAGCGTCGGCGTGGGTCCAGTACGATTTGGCTCAGTTCGCCCCATACGTTGGGCATTGGTGCGTTTTTACCTTACATTGGCGCACTGCGGAATCTGAAAGGCTGGATCACCTTGCCCCGGGAAATCAATCTGGCCCCCTCGCCTTTAATCGCCACGCCCCTTTGGCGCGCTCCGGATCTGTTTTACAGCGACATCCATTCCGGCTCAGGGCCTAACGATCCTATTACCGGATCATCATCACCGCCGACCAGCTACACCGCCACCCTAACTCTCGCACGAATATTTTGGCAGACAGCCTCTGCGACGCCGCAGACCATACCTGACGCCATTCTGACCGGCCTATGCATCTTCAAGCGCAGCGACCGGGCCAATCTGACCTTTCTGTTAGACCAAATTCGGGAAGGACAGGTTAGCCAGGTGGGACCTCTGACCCAACGACAGCGCCACCAGCTATTGACGCGCTGGTACCGCCTTCGAGGGTGGCCCGTTCACCGGCAAAAGTTATGGATTCGCGCACAATATCAGGAGGTGCGACAATCATGAAGGCCCGCGTGACCATGAGCCTGATCGAACTCAAAATTATGCCCCAAGCGAGTTATCTGCTTTTAATCCTGGCACTGCTCATATTGGGCCTAACCCACGGCGTCATTGAGCTTTCGTCAAATTTTGCAAAACACTTTATCGAAAACCTGGAGTCATTCTTCCCGTTGGCCCTGGCACTCATCAGCACCCCCATTTTGTTGATAGACGCCGAACAAGGCATGGCCGAACTTAATGCCACTCTGCCGCGAATCCCCATTCTCATCACACGGGTTCGTGCGGTTTGGGGCGTATCTTGGGCCGCCATTTTCTTAGGCACCGAAGCGATGAACCTCTTATGGGGTCCCGTACCATTTTGGTCCGGCATGCTGGCCATCTTGGGTCCGGCGCTCTTCATGACGGGATTGTGCGTATGGGCCACCCTTCTCACCGGGAGTGTGGTAGTAGGATATCTTGTCGCCTTGGGACTGCCGGTCGCTGACCTTATCCTCAAAGTCATGGGGGCCTTTGCCGCATTCCCACCACTGCAACTGATTAATACCTTCTCGTATCGCTGGATGATTCCATCTATAGCCTGGTGGGTTCCCAAAGTGGTCATGCTAGTAGCGGGAACCATCCTTTTTGAGCGTGCGGTCGCCAAAACCGGCCATTACCGAAATCGGGCGTAAAGCGCCGCCTTCACGTGGGCTTTAGCCGGGGGGAAGGGTTTAGGTGTACCGATCCGTCTAGCCTTGCTTTAACCGGACTCGGGTTCAAGATCCAGCGGTTCCCCCGCATCGCACATCCGCTATTCCACCTGGGCCCCGAGAGAATTCACCACCGCGGCCGCCTGGCCGTAATCCAGGCGTACCCCTTGGAGAGAAACCTGACGGAAATCGATGCCGGTTATGACCGCGCCGCGAAAATCGGCACCTTGAAGGTTGGCCCGGGCCAACACCGCCCGGGTCATGTCCGCGCCGACAAAGCATCCATCCGATAAGTTAGCGTGGCTGAAGTCCACGTCTCGCAGATTGGCCTCCCGAAAGTTCGCACGACTCAATTCTGCATACCGAAGGTTGCAATAGGACCAGTCGCCGCCCTCAATGCGACTCCCCCGCCAGGTCGCTTCCGGGAAGCCCGACCCTGTCATTTTGCAGCGAACGAACTCGGCCGTGAAGAGGTTGGCTCCGGCAAATGAACAGTTTAAAAAAGCACTTTTGACATGCCGGGACGCGTTAAGGCGAGCTCCATCGAATTGGCATCCATCAAAAACCGCTCCGTCAGTGGCCCACTCCATCAACGGCGCTCCCTGAAACCGGCATCGTTCGAATCGGGCCCGCGCCACGCGGCCCCGTCCGGGCACACCGTCGCGAAAGTTCTGCTCAACATAAACGGCCTCGTCCACATTTTCCCCCTAGCCTAAAGACAACATCCAATCGGCCCACAGCCGAATTTTTCCTCGAAACGGCAGGCAACACCCACCATCTTTGGGATCCAGGCTGCCCACCCTGCGCCATCTCGCACGGCTAGTAATTCCTGGCAGTATTGACAATCGTGTCGTTGTCCCCAAAACGCCGACGGTGGTATTGCCGAGCCCGTATGACGGATGGGACCCGGTGATCGGGCGGGTACCCACTCAGCCCCGCTTCTCAATCGTTACCCGACCGGTAATGCTAGGACGCTGATCGCGCTCGTGCAATTCCACCTCTAACCCAGCTAGGTCGTTGTCAATATTTCGCACTCGAGCTCGCATCTCTAAGCGACGCCCTGGCTCGACCATTTGCCGAAACCGCATAGAACACCCTTTTAAGCGCCATCCTTGGGGAAGATTATCCGACACAAAACTCATCATCAACCCCACATTGAGCATGCCATGAACGATTACACCCGGAAGGCCAAAAGATCGCGCGACCTCATCATCGTAATGAATGGGATTATAATCATCGGAAGCCCCTGCATAGCGGACCAACTGGTCTTTATAGACCGTGAACTCCACGGGACCCCATTCTTCACCGACTTCCATGATCCACCGCCTCCGTAACGATTAACACCGCCCGAGCGCGAAATGCCATGCGCCCATCGGCATGTTCGCCCTCACTGGCAACGGTAATTATCGTCATTTGCCCACCGCGCCCACTCCGTGACTTGACCTCATCCACCCATCCGCTCACGCTAATGGCATCGGTCACACAGATCGGCTCGCCCCACTCAAATTCCTGTTCGCCATGGATTACCCCCGCTTCGGGCAAAGTCAGACCGGGAATATCCCAGGGCAAGAGCGTTACCACAAAAGTGGGGGGTGCCACAATGTGGCGATATCCTTGAGATTGGGCGGCCTCGCGCGAGAAATAAATCGGGTCAGTTAATGTCAGGGCGCGTGCGAACTTCGAAACCGCTCCGCGTTCAATTTCGTGAACTTTAATAGCCGAATGTTCCCCTAAGTGGACATGATCTAAGTGGAGCACAGTTTAATCCCCCCAGACCACCTTTTCGCGACTCGAATCGCGAATTCCTTCTCAATATCCCACCACCAGCAGCACCGCCGACGTGCCAATCAACAGCAACATGACCCACCGAAACCAGGTCGGGTCGAGTCTTTGGTTAATCGCCCGGCCCCAGTAACTCCCCAATAGCACGGCGGGCACCGAGGGCATGGCCAAGAAAAATCCCCGCAGCCCGATCAATCCGACTCCCCCAAACGCGACCATCTTCGTCGCACTCATAACCACCATGATCATATTTAGCGTCGCGACGAAGGCTGCCGGCACGAGTCCTCGGCCCAGCAGCACCAACGATATCACCGTGCCTCCTAGGTTGGTCAGGGCGCTAGCCAACCCAGACGCCACACTCAGCGGCACACCGGCTACCAACGGCAGTACAGGCAGGGGTCTTCGAACCAGAAGGCGCAGCGCCTCCACCGCCACAAACACCACCGCTACCCCGCCCATAATCTCGCGGACGATCTGGCTGGGGGCCAGACGCAAAAACCACGTACCGACGACAATCCCCACCACCACTCCCGGGACGAGCCAGATAAGGTATCGGCGGTCGGTCTGGCCCCGATATCGCCACGCCACCATGACATTGCTCGCAATGAACATCGGCACGGTGTACGGTATAACCATGCGCGGGCCAAACCCCAGGGTCAAAAGCGGCATGACCAGGAGCCCGCCGCCAATACCAAAAGCGGCATTCGCGGTTGACGCCACCAGCCCCGCCGCGGTCAGGGCCAACACCCAGCTCCATCCCATTTCCGAAAGCTAGGCCTTTTTGGGAACCAATTGGCGAATCCGTTCCCAATCTGCTTCAGTTACACGACTGAGCATGTTAAACATGCCGGCGCCATTCAGCCACTCGCCCCCGTCAATGGTTATCACTTCGCCATTAATGTAATCCGCCGCATCGGAGACCAAATAGGCGGCCAAAGTGGTCAATTCTTCCGGACGCCCGACGCGGCGCGATGGCACGCGGGACAGGGCGAGATCGGCCAGTTCCGTGGTGGGAAACAAACGTGACCAAGCTCCCTCGGTGGGAAAGGGTCCCGGAGCAATGGCCACTTGCCGGATTCGATGCGGAGCCCATTCCACCGCTAGCGATCGGGTCAGTGCCAGCACACCGGCCTTGGCGGCGGCTGACGGTACAACATAGCCTGATCCCGTCCAGGCATAGCTGGTCGTAATATTGAGCACGGTCCCCGGCTCCCCCCTGTCTATCCACCGTTTGCCGGCAGCCAAGGTGCAATAGAACGTGCCGTGCAGAACGATGTTGAGAACGGCATCGACCGCCCGCGGGGAGAGCCGCTCGGTCGGACTGATAAAATTGCCAGCCGCATTGTTCACCAATACGTCCAGTCGCCCATAGTGGCTCAACAATGCATCCATCATCTCGTCCACCCGTTCGGGATGCCGAATGTCCAGGGATTGGCTCCATAGGGGAATACCACTTGCATCAAAGGACCGCTTAGCCTCATCCAACACCGCCTGGCGACGCCCGACGATCGCCAAGCGCGCCCCCAGTTCCCCAAACGTTTTAGCCATCGCCAGGCCTAAACCGGTGCCACCACCGGTAATCAAAATCACCTTATCTTTCAGTAAGTCGTCACGGAAAATCATCACCGCGCCACCTTTCTAAAAAGCCCGTCATCTTCTACCACCAGCCCTTGGCGAATAAGCCACTTAAGGTGAGCTTGGGTCATGCCCAAAGCCGCTAGTTTTTGCCCCGCTCCAATGGTATCGCCATAAATGAGTTCAACCAATTGGCCCACACTGGTACCTCTTTGCTCAAAGAGTCCTCCTAGAATCTCTTGGCTTCGGGTCTCGCGATGGACCAGGTACTCTTTAAGATATGGTGCGGGCTCCTGCACGACATCTCCGTGTCCCGGACCAATAATCCGCGGATTCAATTCCAGCAGTTGATTTATTGTCGCCAGGTATTGGCCCATATCGCCATCCGGAGGCGCCACGACCGAGGTCGTGTTTCCCAGCACATTGTCACCACTTAGTAGCACTCCGGAATTCGGCAGATAGATGTTGCATTGACCCGGAGTGTGTCCTGGCGCATGAATAACCCGCAGCGCCACGCCTCCGATAATCCGAACCTCGGGGTAAAGAGGTTCCCACGCGTCTTGGCTTTTACCCAATTGCACGGCCCATAAGGGCTGATCCAAGGCGTGAAGATATAAAGGACACTGCCACCGTTCGACCGCCGGGAGGGCGCCTCCACTGTGATCGTGATGGTAATGCGTCACAAAAACACCGACAACTCGTGGACGGCCCAATTCTTGCCAGGCCCGTTCGAGTGCGCGCATCCCTTCGGGATTCCCGTCGCCGGTGTCTACGAGGATGGTCTCACCGGCATCACCGACCCAGTAACATTGCGTCCCCATATACGGCGGCAATGTGCGGGATGGGACAAACGTCCGAAAAACACCTTCAGCCAACCTGTCAATATGGGACTTTGCTGACAGCTCAATCCGCCCCTTTATGCAACAACCCCCGCTGCTACATCATAGTGAGCCCACCGGAGACGGAAATAACTTGGCCGGTCACATGGGACGCCCCGCTTCCTGCCAAAAACACCACGACATTTGCCACTTCAACAGGCTCTGCCACGCGCCGCAACGGGATGCGCCGAATCATTTTTTCGATCAGTTTCTCCGCATCTGCGTCTTCGCTGTTCATCTCCAAAATCCGCGTCCGAGTGGGACCTGGCGCCACGCAATTTACCCGCACCTGACTTTTGGCCATCTCTTGAGCGATTGACTTGGAAAAGGCCACCACCCCGCCTTTAGCCCCAGCATACACGGCTTCCCCGGCCATGCCCACCCGGCCCGCATCCGATACCACATTTACGATGCTGCCTTGACGGCGGTCGCGCATGGAAGGCAAAAAAGCGCGCGTCGTATGGATCACGCCCCAAAAGTTGGTGTCGACGACACGCCGCCAGTAATCCTCATCCTCATCCAAAAAGGCAGAGGTTAACGTATACCCGGCATTGTTGACCAAAATATCGAGGGGTCCGAGACTGTCTAAAAGACGCTGGGAAGCCTCAGCAACGTCATCGGATCGGCCCACATCCACCGCTTCCCCGAAGACCACACCAGGTAGTTCGGACCTCAGATCCGCCACGCTAGAGGCGTGAAGCGCCCATACCGCCACCCGTGCCCCGGCTTTCAAAAAAGCTTCGGCCACGGCACGGCCGATACCCCGGGCCCCACCCGTGACCAATACGGTTTGGCCTCGCAAGTCCTCCATCAACGGCCCATCTTTCCGACCCGGGGATAGGTGGCGTGAAGTGTTTGCCGCTCCCTCTCGTAGATATTCACGAATTTTTCCGCAGCAGTCGGTCCTGACATCAGTTCCAGTTTGCGAACCTCTAGAGGATCCGCGTCCCGAATCACCCGAATGTCCTCGTCGGTGGGTAGATCGGTTGCCGGCATGTCCCCGGTCGGCACATGCACCAAAAATCCGCTGCGGGATTGTACTTCTTCGATCGTCACCCCGGGATGCAGACTTTTAAGGGCCATAGATCCTCCGGGCCCAGAAAAGTCAAAGACGCCCAAATCCGTAACCAGAACCGAAGGCGCGCCGTGAGGCCCTAAAGAATCCCGACTAACCCCATTGCCGGCGCCACTGCGGAAATCCACAGTAGCCACAATCGATCGCGGGGAGTGGCTTAACACATAGTAAAAGGTTTCGGACAAGTGGGACGTGTCCTCCGGTATACCGCGAGCGCCCACCAAAGCCACTTTAGGTTGATGCCAGTCTCCGATGCAAGTAATGTTGGTATTGCCGTATTGATCAATTTGCGAGGGATTAATCCAAATGCGAAAGTGGTCCGTGAAAATCGCATCAAAGATGTCCTCCATGGTGAGGGGGATGCCCTGTTGCACGTCCGTCAGGAACTGCCCGAGAGTCAGGGTGGGCATCGGTGTCACATCCATACCGGATTCGGGCGTGGATAACACGGCTAAATCCGGCGCATAAAGCCGTTTGGCCAAGTGGGCCGACAATGACCCGAATGCCGTCACGGAACTGACTAATACCTCACCCTTCAACTGGCGGGCCATCGTGGTAATGATGACTTCGTCCACATTTAACTCCGGTATAAGTGGCATAGCTATCCCTCCGGATCCTAAACTCTGAGGCGCGACACCAATTCTTCGGCGCCACCGTGATTCTTCAGATATTGAGGTTGCTCGACCGAGACAAACTCGGCTTCATATTGCCGCCAGCCTTCCTCGGACGAGGCGGCTTTGAGATAGTCCTCCAGATGCCGCAAGTCCGTACGATAGTCCGGCGCACAACCTGTCGGGTGCGCTCCCCAGGGCACTTCGACGACACCTTTGGAGTAGACCCGAAGGATTTGCACATCCCGTCCAAACCGCTGGAGTTCCTCATTGGACAAGATGCGTTCGCAGGACATGAACGTCTCTTTAGCGGCTTTGGCACACAACACATCTACGTGCCCATCCCCCAAAATAACGCCGTTACCCTGGCGATCTGCGTAATTGACATGAATCAGGGACACGTCGGGCTTAAGCGCCGGCACCGCTACAATAGGCTTATCATCAAAGGGGTCGCGCATTTCCCTAAAAACCCGGCTCACCGCCAAAACATCGGTCCCCAGCGTTGCATGGGTCGGCATGAAAGGTATGCGCTTGATAGTCGCGTCAAGTCCCGCCATTACCGTATATTCGGTCCACTCTTGAAACCGAATCGCCTGGGTCTGACGAGCGCGCCTAAAATGAGGCGCCAGCCCCAGCACCTCAAACCCGACAAAAGCATAGATCACCTCGGCCAGACGGCCTGTTCCCAATAGCAAGTCGACATCCGGGCCCCCGACATCGACAATGGCGGTCAGATTGCGTTTGTCACTGCGGGCCAACGCTCTGATCAGTGCCATGGGCTTGCGCGATATCGACGATCCACCAATGGCGACAGTCCCACCATTGGGAATGCGATCGATCACTTCGTCAATCGTCATACGTTTGTCCACTGGTCAATCCCTCCGTTTACGACGTGAGCCCTTTACCAAGCCACTCGCCGCCGTCAATCACCAATACTTCGCCATTGACGAAATCGGCATAAGGAGAAAGCAAATAGCTGGCCGCCCGCCCCATCTCTTGAACGGTGCCAAACCGGCCGTTAGGAATTTTCGCCTTCAGCCGGGTTTCTTCGGCGGGATCCGCCCATAACGGCCGGGCCCCTTCCGTATCGGTCGGTCCCGGGCATAGGGCGTTGACCCGAATTCCATGATGGGCCCACTCTACCCCCAGAGTTTTGGTCATGGCGATTACCCCAGCCTTGGCCGCTACGGAATGCACCGTTTTGGGTCCACCTGTCCAAGCGTAACTCGCGACGATAGAAAGAATCCGCCCGCCATGGCCGAGTTCGATCATCTTGAGGCCCGCAGCCCGGGTGCAATAAAAGGTTCCGTTCAGCACCGTGTTCACCACCGCATTCCACCCATTGACAGACAACTGATCGCTATCGACAATAAAGTTGCCCGCCGCCGAGTTCACCAGCATGTCGAGTCTACCGGTTTGGCTGACGGCCTCACCCATCAGGATGTCCACTTGTGCCGGATCGCGAATATCTGTGGGTACCACAATGCCTTCGATGCCTTCGCCCGCCAACATCTCTTGGGCCGACTTGAGTTTCTCAACCTTGCGCCCTGCCAACACCAGCTGGGCACCCAACAACCCGAGCTCGCGAGCAATGCCCAGCCCAATTCCGCTCCCGCCCCCGGTTATTACCGCCGTCTGTCCTTTAAGGGTCGCGGCCGGCAACATGCTTTGAACCATCCTGCTACCTCCTCAGCGCCGCTGTCGGCGGCTCTTCTATTCGCCGCGAAACTCAGGGGTGCTTTTGGTTAAAAAGGCCCGATTGGCTGCCCGGTGATCGCGCGTCCCGGCCAGGTCGTCCTGAGCATCGCGTTCCAACTGCAACACGGCATCCAACGGTAGATGTTGGGCTTGGTCAAATAGGCGCCGGATCGTTGCATAAGCCCGGGTCGGACCATTTGACAGACGCGTGGTAAGCGATTTTAAAGATTGGTCCAGATCCTCCGGGGTACTCGCGATGTCATCGGCCAATCCCCACTGGACCATCTCGTCGGCCGTAATCGGCTGCCCTGTCAGACACCGCGACAACGCCCGCGCATACCCAATCGACCGTCCCAGGAGAAAGGTCGTCCCCGTATCGGGAGCCAAACCTACGTTGACAAATCCAGGCACCAACCGCCCCTTGGCTCCCACCAGGCGAAAGTCGGTTGCCAGGGCCAGCGCCATTCCTCCCCCCACCGCCGGACCTTCGACCACCGCAATGGTCGGTTTGGAGAGCGAGCGTAGCGTCTCTACAATCGGTATGTATTCTTCCTGTACCAATCGGCCCAATTCCGGACCGCGCTCCTCGTAATACGCTTCGAGTTCCTTCAGGTCTTGACCCACCGAAAATGCTCGACCCCGGCCTCGCATCACCAGGCACCGCACTGTCCCATCGCGCTCTGCCTGACGCAGCCCGGCCAATAACTCATGACGCACGGTCTTGGTCAACGCGTTCAGGGATTCGGGGCGATTAAGCCAAATAGTGGAGACAGATCCATCCTTTTCATATGAAACGTCTTCAGTCACCCTATCCCCTCCTTCGAAACCGCCCAGGGGTTCTCATCATTCCCGTGCCCGGTTTTGGACTCATGTGGCTATTCGCCAGAAGATCGCCGATTCCTGCCCTGACACTGTCCTCTTTGCTGATTTCTCAAGGGAACGCAAAAGAGGCGAAAAAAATCTCCAGGGGACGAGCTCCCCTCTCGGGCTGGCTAAATGTCTATGCCTTACCCCTCGTATAAAGGGCGACGCGCACCGTATGACCCAGGCGGCTGTTCACTCCACCAAACCGGCCGAAGATAGGCGGCCACACCCAACACGACACACAAGGCCCCCCCGACGACCACGGTGAACTCGGCCCCAATAGCAGCAATCAGGAATCCGCCTAAAGCCTGACCTAGAGGGAGCCTCGCTCCCGTGAGTCCATTGATGGTGCCAAACACCCGTCCCCGAAGTCCGTCGGGAACCAACCTCTGGCGCCACACTGCGTAAAGAATATTATAGGGGGCGTAGCTAAACCCGCCTAACGCCAAGACCACTGCCGCCATCATGGGCGTGTGCACCACCCCCAAGAGCCCACTGAACACGCCCCAGAGGATAATAATGGCGGAAATAACCCGGCGTAGAGGCCACTCTGGCCTTATACGTCCCCCCAGGACGGTTCCGGCGACGGTGCCGACGGCAAAACTTGACCACAACTCTCCCAGTACACGCGGCCCGGCATGAAAGACAGTGCGGACCAATACGGGCAAGGCTGGCTCGAGTGGCCCATACGTCAGGCTAAATAGCATGGTCATAACCACCAGCATCAACAAAAGTGGCGTTTGGCCTAAAAAACGCCAGCCCGACGATAAATCACGAAGCCATGACGACTTTGGGGTGGTACCCGGGTGACCGTAAAATCGCTGCCGAGGAATCAAGGCAAGACAAAGAAAATAGACTCCGTAGGCCACAGCTGCCAACCCCAGGGTGGCGACGGATCCCAATAAACCGGTTAATACCGTTCTGATGGACTTATCTAAGTCTGATCATTGCTGATCAACCCTGGCCATCTTCTTGCTTCATCATGCCACCGCTTCTTAGGGCTAGCGCCGGTCGTCCACGGGAGGGCACTCCACAAGCTGTCACCGAGCAGGGCTGCCGTTAGGCAGACACGGATGGACAGCCGTCCACCGAACTCTCGGCCACTTTCCGTAAATTGATCGCCGCATTGATGTCGCGGTCGTGATGCATCCCACACACGGGGCACGTCCACTCCCGCATGGAGAGCGGCATTTTTGGCATTTTGTATCCGCAATGGGAGCAGATCTTGCTACTCGGATACCAGCGATTCACGACCACCACGGTCTTGCCGCGCTGCGCCGCCTTATAGTCGAGTTGGCGGCGAACTTCGCCAAATCCCATATCCGCAATAACGCGGGCTAGCTTGTGATTTTTCAGCATCCCGGCTACGTGCAGATCCTCAATGGCGATGACATCAAACCGCTCGACCAGCATCGTCGTCAATTGATGGAGAGCATGGGCCCGGATGTTCGCAATCCGCGCATGGAGTCGGGCGATCCGGCGCTGGGTTTTCTGCATATTCCGCGACCACGGAATGTGCATCCCTTTCGGGATCGGGTCGCCGGGCTTGAGCCCGGCCCGCACTTTCGCGGCTTCCATCTGACGACTGAAGTGTTTCGACAATCGGCGAAGTTTTTTCAAGGCGGCTGCATAGGCTTTCGGTCCCACGATCTTCTCGCCGGTGGAGAGCGTCGCCAACGCCGACACGCCCAAGTCCACCCCGACCACCGTTTGGTTTTCACGGTGAACGCCTGGAGGATCGGGTATCTCGACGGTAATGCTCACAAACCACCGGTCAGCCGTGCGGGAAACCGTGGCGAAAAGAATTTTGCCCAGCCAACGCAGGACTTCGTGCATCCGCACCCACCCGAGCTTCGGTATGCGGATTTTCTTACCGCGAACCGCAAATTGGTCATTCGTCAGGCTAAAGCTGTCATGACGACCTTTTTTCTTCCACGCCGGATACTCGAATTGGCCGTCAAAGAAATTCTGGAACGCTTGGCCCAGGTGAATAATCGCCATCTGTGGGGCATTCTTGGTGACGTCCAGCATCCACGGAAACTGGTCTTCTTTGATGGCATTGAGTTGCTTGCGCAAGGCCGGATCGGACGGCTTGGGCAAGGTCGGATCAGCCTTCCACGCTTCATACTGCTGCTGCCATTGGTCCAAGGCCCAATTGTAGGCAAAGCGTGCCACACCAGCCGCCTTGCGAAAATACGTCTCCTGCACATCGTTGGGATCGAGGGCAATTTTATGGGCTAGAATCATGACGACGCTTCCTCCATCGCGTGTTTCACGCCTTCCAGCAATTTCTGATTTTTTCGGGATCGACTCCCGTACAGTCGGGCCGAAAAGACCGTGATGATTTCCAAGACATCCTGAGCTAGTTCTTCCTCAAAAGTCGTATCTTCGCCCTGATTGAGAATCAGTACTTCGACGTGCTTGGCTTCGCAGATGGCAAAGACAAGCTCCGCCCCAAAGCGCAAGAGCCGATCCTTGTGCGTCACGACCAGCCGACCGATCCGGTCGGCGAGGATGTCATTTAAGAGGCGTTTCAGCCCCTTCTTGTGGTAGTTCATCCCCGACCCAAGGTCGGCTATAACCTCAAAGGTCCAGCCTTGGCGAGCACAATAGAGCTCTAGCACTTGCTTTTGCCGGTCGAGATCGTCTTTCTGGTCATGACTTGACACCCG
>JAJZXX010000066.1 GCA_021806205.1 Bacillota bacterium
TACTTAGGCGGAGGCACTCATATTTACCCAGGGCGTCGGCGCATTGCTTCGGAACCACCTGCCCACTTGTCCTATCCCACACTAAAGACCACGCCACAACCTGAAGAACACTCGATGAGCAAGAGCCGAAATCCAAACAAACCGTATCGGCCTTTGCACAAATGCACTCGTTTCCTGTACGCAAAGAGGTCATCCCGGAATTAAAAACTGTGCATGCGCAAGTGCTACAGGATGTGGAGAAACGACTGGATAAAACGTTTCAGGCGTTCTTTCGTCGTGTCAAAAACGGGGGGACCCCGGCTATCCCCGCTTTAAGTCCTTCGGGCGCTATCATTCCTTCACCTACCCGCAATCCGGCTGGAAAGTCTCCGATCGGAGTTCCCCTTGCCTAAAATTGGAGACGTGCGGGTGAAACTGCATCGCGCGATTGAAGGCGAAATTAAGGCTGCGACGGTCATTGCGAAGAACGGACGGTACTACCTCATATGCGCTAAATTAAGCCCCCCGAGTTGAATTGGAGTCTCCGCTGCGTGGTCGCTCCTGGAGTGCCTTGGTCCACGCGCGGGAGGTCAGGGCACCAATCCGTCAGTTCCACAAACCCCTGAACGATCACTCGGAGATCCTGGTAAATCATTTGGGAAATACGCCACACGCCGGGGGATATCGCTTCGAGCGGCTCGTCCACCGACATGGCCGCCGGTTCCTCCATGTGCCGATGACGCAAGAGATGTCGGAGACCGACTGGGGTGAGATTCGTCCGGGCCATCGGGTTGGACTTGGGCCTCAACTTTTTGGTCATGGCCTATGATTCGCCCTGCCGCACGCCTTCGTTCCGGGACGGGCGGCCAAAGCGCGCCGGGCCCACTTCCAGATCCTCCGACAGACGCCGAAAGACCCCGCCGACGCGCCCAACAGTGGACATGCTATAAACTTTTTTGTTCCACGAGATGACGAATGAGGGACAAAAATTCGCTGACGTCTCCAAGGCGGTCAATAACCTGGTTGGCGTTGGCGTCAAGGAGATCTTGTCTGGTAAATCGCCCGGTGGCTACCGCAATGACTGCCAGGCCGAGCTCCTGTCCAGCCTGTATATCCAATGGGGTGTCGCCAATGACGATGGCGGTGTCGTTGTCGTAGCCACAGTGTTGCCGTGCTGAGTGAAGAATATCTGTGCGCGTCGCACCGGGTTCGGAAAATCCGCCGACCGGAAAATACGGGGACAAACCTGCCGCCCCCAACTTTAAGTAGGCGCCTCCCCGAATGTTGCCGGTGCCCAGTGCCATCGGCCAGCCTAATTGCGACAGCCGGGGAATTAGATGTGACACTCCCGACAATGGCTTGAGTGGAGATTCACGAAGCAGATCGGCCAAATACTGGAGATAGGCG
Source organism: Bacillota bacterium (assembly GCA_021806205.1). Taxonomy (GTDB): domain Bacteria; phylum Bacillota; class Sulfobacillia; order Sulfobacillales; family Sulfobacillaceae; genus Sulfobacillus_B. Next base: position 1,387 of record JAJZXX010000066.1, read on the forward strand.
GTAAGGAACACGCGCACATTGATAGTAGACGTTAGTGTGGCGGACGCCTGTCGGATCAGATCGTAGTCGGTTGCCCCCGAAAACTCCAGCCCATCAAATGCTGCGTTCTGGTGAAATAGTTTGGAAAAAGTCAAATTGAGTGCCTGCCGACCGATTCCGCGTGCTTCCAGCAATGTCCCGTCGATGTCCCAAATGAGCAGGGGGCGTCGAGACTTAAAGTTCACGGGCACTGTCGGTATCCAAAAACCAATGTACGTCCAAAGCATTTTGCGAGACTATAGCAGCCGGCAAATCGGGATTTTTCTCAACCAAGCATTCCCGCACACGCGCCGCTTTTTGTGGGCCAGTGGCTAAGAATACGACATGGCGCGCGTTCATTAGCAGGGAAAGTGTCAAGGTAAAGCGCCAGGCGTTAGGACCCGGACCATATGCTACCCAACCGTTTGACTGCAACTGGGGCGAACCCGGGAAGACGGACGCGGTATGGCCGTCGCTTCCCATCCCCAAAAGCGCCATATCCACGGTCGGGTAACCTTTGGCCGTCGGCACCCTGGATAGGGCTTGGCGATACCAGGCCAAAGCTTCTCGAGGGTCACCGGCCACGGGCCAGGGATAGACACGGGAGTAAGCCACTTCGGGGGAATTTAACAGAGTGTCTTGAACCATCCGATAGTTGCTTAGGGGGTCAGCCAAATAGACGTCGCGTTCGTCAGCCAAATAAAGGCAGACTTTAGACCAAGGAATGTTGGCGGCTTTGTGGGCCAGCTTGTTGTAGAGCGGAATCGGCGTGCTGCCCCCGGAAATGACCCAGTGAGAGATTCCCCGGTCTCGAATTCCTTCCTGGGCCGTCTCAGCAATCCACCCCGTGAGTTCGGTCATAACCTGGTCTGTATCGGCATAAATATGGATGTTGGGTGATGGCAAGAAGGTGCCCTCATTTCTCTAATTTAGGGTCCGCGCCAATGAAACTGGTCGCGTTCGATCAGGGAATCCGCCGCTTCGGGACCCCAACTACCAGCCGTATAGGTGGGAACGGGGCCCCGGGCCCGGTTCCACCCCCTGAGGATCGAAGTGACCAAGGCCCAGGCGGCCTCTACTTCATCGCGACGGGTAAATAGGGTGGAATCACCGACCATGGCGTCAAGCAAAAGTCTTTCATAGGCTTCGGGTGGAATTCCCGCGAACGATGTGTCATAAAGAAATTCCATATTGACGGTGCGCACTTTGATAGCCGGGCCTGGGACTTTGGCGCCGAATCGCAATGAAATGCCTTCATCCGGTTGGATTTTTAAGCGCAATAGATTGGGCGCCAGTGCTTGTGTTTCCGTTTCTTGAAAGAAACGGTGGGGTGCCGTCTTAAACTGGATGGCGATTTCCGTCGCGCGTTCGGGTAGTCGCTTGCCGGTACGCAGATAAAAGGGCACGCCAGCCCAGCGCCAGTTGTCAATCAGTAGCCGAAGCGCCACATACGACTCGGTCCGGCTGTCTGAAGCGATGTCGGATTCGTCTAGATAGCCGGGCACCTCCTGTCCATTAATGGATCCGGCTTCGTATTGAGCTCTCACCGTCCAGTCGGCGACATCCCGCGTCGAAAACGGGCGAATCGAGCGGAGCACTTTGACCTTTTCGTCGCGTACGGCATCAGCCTCAAACGCCACGGGCGGTTCCATGGCAATCAGTGAGACCAGTTGCAGCATATGGTTTTGGACCATATCGCGGAGAGCTCCAGCCTGATCATAATATGAGCCTCGTCCAGCAACCCCCAGGGATTCGGCCACCGTGATTTGCACGTTGTCAACATATTGACGTGTCCATAGGGGCTCAAAAATCCCGTTGGCGAACCGAAACACCAATATGTTTTGTACGGTTTCCTTACCGAGATAGTGATCGATGCGATAAATTTGGGATTCGTCAAACACTTGATGCAGTTCGTGATTGAGCGACACCGCCGAATCCAGATCATGGCCGAAAGGTTTTTCGACAATGATGCGCACCCAGTTGTCCGTTTCCCGGGCATGGGCTAAGCCATGAGATCCCAAGTGGCTTGCGATTACCGGATAGGCACTGGGAGGCGTGGCTAAGTAAAAGAGGTGGTTGCAAGGGAACTGGCCGGGCTCATCCAACATGGTTTTCAGTGCTCCATATTGGCTACCGTCATCAAAATCTGCGGTCAAGTAGCGCGTGTGAGCCAAGAGCCTTTCTAGTACCGCGGAATCGGGTGGACGGCGCGAATGGCGCCTGACCGCATCCCCAATAGCGGCCCGAAATTCGTTGTCGGTAAAGGGGCGACGCGCTACCCCTAATATTTGGCATTCATCATTCATCAAGTTATCGACGAGGAGATTATAAAGGGCAGGAAATAGCTTTCGATGCGCCAGATCGCCCGCAGCCCCAAAAATAATGAACGTGAATGGTTCTTTGGGACGATGCTCCTCCGTGGTTTTGACTATGGTTTGGGTGGTGTCTTCCAACCGTGTCTAGCCCCCTATAGATTATTCGTTGTGTAAAGCGTGGCCGCCAAATTCGTTACGCAATGCGGCAATGACTTTGGCGGAATAGGATTCGTCTTGACGTGATGCCAACCGCGCCAAGAGCGACAGTGTAATGACCGGAGCGGGGACATTTTCCCGGATGGCTTCTTCAACCGTCCAGCGTCCTTCGCCTGAGTCGTCCACGTAGCCCTTAATGTGTTCGAGTTCCGGGTTACTGCGATACGCGTCGGCTAGGAGATCCAGGAGCCAACCGCGCACCACGCTCCCGTGTCTCCATACTTCGGAGATTGCACTCAGATCGAGCGGGAACTCCGACTGCTTCAGAATCTCAAATCCTTCACCATACGCCTGTAAGAGCCCATATTCTATCCCGTTGTGAACCATCTTGACGAAATGCCCGGAGCCGGTCGGCCCAACGTGCAAAAATCCGTCTTGGGGTGCGAGATCGCGAAAAATGGCGGTCGTGGTTTCAATGGCGGGCTTTGAGCCCCCAACCATTAGGCAGTAGCCGTTATCAAGCCCCCACACCCCGCCACTGGTGCCCGCATCAACAAATTCAATCTGTTTATCGTGGGCCATTGTTCCGCGGCGCATAGAGTCGCGAAAGTTGGAATTGCCGCCATCGATGAGGATATCGCCGGGGGATAATGTGTCGATGAGCGTTTTGACGGTTTGTTCCGTGGGCTCGCCTGACGGGACCATTACCCATACCACCCGCGGTGCGGACAGTTCTGAAATGGCCGCCTTGAGGGAATCGCAAGGGATGGCACCGTCCTTGGCCAATGCTTGGCGAGCCTCGGCACTGGGATCATAGACGACGACCTCGTGATGGTGTTGCAAGAGTCGTTTAGCCATATTGCCGCCCATGCGGCCGAGCCCTATCATGGCAAGTTTCATCATTGCACCTCCGTTGGACTTTCTTGGCGCTGGGACCATGTCATTAGCTTTTGAATCTGTGGAGTGGCCGGCTCATTAATGAGGATGCGAACCACCGGACGGCCGTGATTGCGGAGTGCCTGGAAGTCTCCCAAGGCTTGAGCCTGGATTAGCGTCATAAAATCATACCCATCGCGGGCAATCGGCAGTCGAGGCCCTTTAGCACTGACAAGCTGAACATAAAGCCCATTTGCTGGTCCGCCTTTATGGAGTTGGCCAGTACTGTGTAAAAATCTCGGACCATAACCCAACGTGACCGCGTGTCCGGTCTGCTCCACCAATACACGCCGCCAATCCTCCAGGGCCTGGTTTACCGCGGGGGTTTGGTCTACATAGGTCATTAAGGCAATGTAGCTGGCTGGGGTGGCCAACTCCCAAAGGCCATGGAGGGTCTCCTTTAGGGAGGTCCGAGCAATGGCGGGCGATGAGGTCCACAATAAGCCCTCTTCATCGCGGTATAGCTCTTCGGACGGCAAACGCCCGTGGTCGAGATTTCTGATAAGAGCCTTGGTGTTGTCTTTACTCTCTTGAACGTTGGGCTGATCAAATGCATCGATTTGCAATACGGCACCGGCAATGGCGGTTGCGACTTCCCAGCGAAAGAATTCTTGACCTAGCTGATAGGGGTCGTCGACGGTCAAGACGATGACGGGGTGCCCGGCTGCTGCCAGCATATCGACCTCGGCGACTTGGTTGCCTTGCCACTGATAAACAACAAAAACACGGTCTGAGTTGTAGGTTTGGCCCGGCACGAGCGGTTCATGCGCGACGGGTATGAGCCCCGTACCGAGTTTGCCGGTCGATTCGGCCAGAAGCTGTTCTAACCAGTCGCTCAGATGGCTAATCGGCTCAGGCATTATAAACGTCACCTTATCCCGGCCAGTTTTTGCTAAGGCGCCTAGTACGGCCCCGAGATGGCCCCCCGGATTACTCGCTACCTCGGGCTCTTTTGACGCGTCGCGCATGGCTAGAACCCCTTGGAGCAATCGCGGCACATCAACGCCATGAAGCGTGGCAGGTACCATCCCAAACCATGATAAGGCCGAGTACCGACCCCCGATATCGGCCGGATTCAAAAATATGTGTCGGAACTTTCGGTCTTTAGCCTCGCGTTCCATGACGGTGCCGGGATCGGTAATGGCGATAAACTGATGTCGAGGGGATAGGCCATGTTTTTCTAAAACGTCCCAAAAGTAATGATAAAACGCGTTAGGCTCGGTCGTGGTGCCAGACTTACTGGCGACAATAAACAGCGTTTTTGCGAGAGAAAGCTGCTTTGTCAGCCGGTCAATGGTCCAGGCGTTGGTGGTGTCGAGTACGGTTAGAGCCATTCCCGGATGCCCTGGCGAAAAGCTATGCGTAATTACGTCCGATACCAGACTGCTGCCACCCATCCCTAAGACGACCACGTGTTCAAAACCGTCCAAGACAGCTTGTTGGAAAAACGTTCTAAGATTCGGGGCATCTTCCAACACTCTGACGGGCACATCTAGCCAGCCTAGAGCGTTGGCAATGATTTTTTGATGATCCTCCTGGTCAGACCATAATGTGGGATCATGGGCCCAAAGCCGTGAAATAGCGCGATCGCGGTTAAGCTTGGCCACCGTATCCTTCACCGGGCTGGCGTACGAACCGAGGTGCAACGCCATCTCGGCAACCTCGTGATTCTTGCCAAGCTTGTTCGCCAAACTCTCTTTCAGCGTGACAAACGACTGGTGAAAGCTGGCTACGCCCTCTTTGAGGAGTTGGTCGGTGACGCTCTTCATGGAGATTCCCGCGCTTTCCAATTTCTTCAGCGCGGCATGAGCGTCCTTGAGGTTCAGGTCAAGAGTTGGTTCTGACTGGCCGTGGTCTAATATGGCTTGAACGGTGGCGGGAGGCAGGGTATCCACCGTATTGGGCCCGATCAAGGCCTCGACGTACAACAGATCCGGGTATTGCGGGTTCTTTGCGCTGGTGGATGCCCATAAAGGGCGTTGCACCATCGCTCCCAGGTCCTTAAGCCGCTGGAAGCGATCGGATTGGAATTGTTCCAAGAAGAGCTGATAGGCTAACTTGGCATTAGCGATGGCGGCTTTGCCTCGCAAATCCGCATCGGCGTGGGTTTCTTCGATCAGACGGTCGATTAAGGTGTCAACCCGGCTCACAAAAAAGCTAGCAACCGACGCGACCCGGTCTAGTGGCAGCCCGTGCGCCATCCGATCCTCTAACCCGTCGAGGTAGGCGCCCATCACCCCCCGATAGGCGTCTAAACTAAAAATCAGGGTGACGTTGACATTGATGCCGTCAGCAATGAGGCGGCGAATGGCGGGGATTCCGGGTTCGGTCGCCGGCACCTTTATCATGACATTGGGACGTTTTAACGTGGAGAAAAGACGATGGGCCTCGCGAATCGTCGCGTCCGTGTCGGCAGCCAAGGTGGGAGGGACTTCGATGCTGATATATCCATCGCGGCCCTTAGTATGATTGTACACTGGCAACAAAAGGTCGGCACCCCGTCCAATGTCATCGAGAACCAACGCATCATAGATTTGGTCGACATTTAACCCTTGCTCGGCCAATTTAGCTATTGCCGCGTCATAATCTTTTGAGCCATCGATAGCCTTTTCAAAAATGGTGGGGTTAGAGGTAATGCCGGTAATGCCTTGAGAGATTAATGTCGCCAGTTCCCCAGATTCGATCAATCCGCGCCGGATATTGTCGTACCAAAGACTTTGACCGCGTTCTTGGATGGCCCGAATACGATTCAACTGATTCCCCTCCTCGTCAAGAGTCAATATGCTACTGCGCCCGATTTAGCGCGCATCGACTAGTTGATGCACCAAAGCCGTCACGTTTTCGACCGTGAATCCGAATTCTCGGAATAAAATATCGGCGGGTGCGGATGCGCCGAAGTGGTCCAACCCGAGTACGGCTCCGTGCCCCCCCACATATTTATCCCAACCCTGGGGCGAACCGGCTTCCAGAGCGAGGCGCCGGGTACCCGGGGGGAGCACCGTATTTCGGTATGCCTCTGGTTGCTGATCAAACAACTCCCAGCATGGGAAGGACACGACGCGAGATGAAATTTTCTCGTCGGCCAGCCCTTGCGCCGCCTTTAATGCGAGACTGACTTCGGATCCCGACGCCATTAAGATGACTTCCGGGTTTTGATTCATTTCCCAGAGCACATAGGCACCGCGCACGAGCCCGGTGGCACTTTGGCTCGGCAATGCGGGAAGTTTTTGGCGTGTCAGAGCCAATACCACGGGTCGATCGGTTTCGGATAGGGCGAACTTCCAGGCTTCGCGGGTCTCATTGGCATCGCCTGGTCTAATTACATAAAGTCCCGGAATGGCTCTTAAGGCTGCCAACTGTTCGATTGGTTGGTGGGTAGGACCATCCTCGCCGAGTCCGATCGAGTCGTGTGTCAATACGTAAATGACCGGTTGGTGCATAAGGCTTGCCAGGCGGATGGCGGGTCTCATGTAGTCGGAAAAAATCAGAAAGGTTCCCCCAAAAACCCGGAGTCCGCCGTGAAGAATCATACCGTTCAAAGCCGCGCCCATCGCATGTTCGCGCACACCAAAATGGAAGTTTCGACCGAGAGGATTGCTGGCCGAGAAATCGCCGCCCTCTTTAATGTTGGTGTTGTTGGACGGGGCCAGATCAGCCGATCCGCCAATTAATGTAGGCCATCGGTCAGCAATTTCGTTTAGGACGATGCCCGAAGCGGCACGAGTAGCCAGCGATTCCGACTGACTCCACTCGGTGAGGCCAGAAAATGCGTGGGCAGGCACTTCTCGATGGAGCGCCGTCGCCAACTCTTGGGCTCGCTCGGGATACTCTTTTTGGTAATCGCTCCACAAATGCTCCCAGTCGGACTCCCACTCATTGCCACGGGCCACCGCCTCGCGAAAGTGAGCCAAAACATCGTCAGGCACATAAAACGGCTTATCGGTTGGCCAGCCGAAGTACTCCTTGGTCAGTTTGGTTTCTTCAGGCCCCAATGCTTCGCCGTGAGCCTTAGGGGTGTCTTGGCGATGGGGGCTGCCATAACCGATTAACGTTCGCACCGCAATGAGCGAAGGCCGATTGTCATCCCGAGCCTTTCTTAGAGCGTCTTCGATGGCGATCGGATCGTTTCCGTCATCGACTCGATGCGTATGCCAACCATACGCATCAAACCGAGCGAGCACATTCTCCGTGAAGGCGATGTCGGTATGGCCTTCGATCGAGACGTGATTGTCGTCATATAAGTAGATGAGCTTGGATAGCTTTAAAGTTCCGGCCAGTGACGCCGATTCAGACGCAATTCCCTCCATCAAGTCGCCATCAGACACGATGCCGTATGTAAAGTGGTCAATTATGGGGTAGTCGGCGGTATTAAAGTGAGCCGAAAGCCATCGCTCGGCAATCGCCATGCCGACTCCGGTTGCAAATCCTTGCCCCAGCGGACCGGTCGTGGTTTCTACACCAGGGGTCAGACCATATTCGGGATGGCCCGGCGTTTTGGAGCCCCACTGGCGGAATTGCTGTAACGCTTCTAACGGTAAATCGTAGCCAGTCAAATACAAAAGTGCGTACAGCAGCATCGAACCATGCCCTGCGGAGAGGACGAATCGATCACGGTTAATCCACTGGGGGTTGTGCGGGTTATGACGCAAAAATCGGCTCCACAATGCATAGGCCATAGGGGCTGCGCCTAATGGAAGCCCTGGATGACCTGATTTTGCCTTTTCGACACCATCGACGGCCAGCATCCGGATGGTTGTGATGGCACGCTCAGATTGCGTCTTCGATTGCGACATGTGCCTGGCCTCCTGTGGCCGGGCCACAACTGTGAGTTGACCCGGAAGATGTGATTCCTTAGGGTTATTGTAGTCAACCTCTTCGATACTGGCAACGATGGCCAGTTGAGGAAATGAACCTGAACGGGAGTGGATGCAAAATGGCAGTTTATGCCGCCATAGATGTGGGAGGCACCAAGATTGCAGTCGGAATCGGCCACGAAGACGGAACATTACAGGCGACAACCGTTATCGCAACGGACCCGGGGTGGAGCCAGGATGATGTGCTCGACCGCATCGCGGCGTCGGTTGACCAAGTAGCCGAAACGGCGGGGGTTTCGCGTGCTCACATTGAAAGAGTCGGTCTTGGTACGCCCGGGCCTCTGGATGGAGCCACCTTGCTGGAGACCTCCAATCTACATGCTTGGAACGGACTAAACTGGCAAGCCGGGCTTACCCAACGTTTGCGCGTTCCGGTTTCGGTTGAGAACGATGCCACAGCGGCCGGGGTTGGCGAATGGCTGTACGGGGCTGGCCAAGGGACCCGTGACATGGTTTACGTGACGGTGTCGACGGGTATTGGCGCCGGCATCATTACGGCGGGCCAGCGTTATTCGGGGTCCAGGGGCAATGCTGGTGAATTCGGGCATATTGTGATGGATCTCGACGGACAAATGTGTTCCGCAGGGCATCGGGGTTGCTTGGAAAGCATGGCGTCGGGGACCGCTATTCGACGACTGGGTAGGGAGAAGCAGTCCGAGAGTGCCTATCTCTCGATGCGCCCGTCGGTAGAAACCAAGGACGTGTTTGACGGCTACGAATTGGGTGACCCGATCTGTCGCACCATTATAGAGGGAGCCGCTGATCGGCTGGCACTCGGGTTATCGTATTTAGTCGATTTGTTCAATCCCGAACGGATTGTGGTAGGTGGAGGGGTTGGCACGCATGCTCCAGCCGCATATCGGGAGCGCTTTACCCAAGGCATGCGTCGGTGGTCGCTGCCGGCGCTGGCACAAATCGTAACGGTGGCACCCGCTCAACTGGGCGAAGATTCTGGGTTAATAGGGGCTTTGGCGTTAGCTGTCACTGGATAACGATTGGTCTTACAACTGAGCGTCATCATTATGCGCATATCTAACAAAATTGTTGACAGATCGAACAGCGTTTTCATATGATAAGGGAGGTTTTGGCATAGAACGACGAGATATCTGACATAAGTTGATTAGAGCGGAGGGAATTTGTGTGAAGACCGAGGACGTCTTGCGCCTGATTAAGGAAAAGAACATTGAAATGGTTGATTTTCATATTGTGGACCTATTTGGTACCTGGCAGCATGTGACTCTGCCGGTATCGGAAGTCGATAGGAATACGTTCGAACACGGCGTGCCCTTTGATGGCTCCAGTCTTCGGGGCTTTCGCAGCATCGAAGAGAGCGACATGATTATGGTGCCCGATCCTTCGTCCGCTGTGGTCGATCAATTCCACAATGTGCCGACGCTCAGTATCATCTGTGATATCACCGATCCAGAAGGCAATCCGTATCAACGCGATCCCCGGCGCATCGCTCAGAATGCCGAGAACTATCTGAAGTCTACCGGAGTGGCAGACACCTCGTATTGGGGTCCGGAACTAGAGTTTTTCGTGTTTGACTCGGTTAAGTTTTTGAATCAGGGACATCACGCGCTCTATCATGTGGAATCCGGCGAAGGACATTGGAATTCGGCTCAAGAAGACAGCTTAGGCCTGACGATTCGGCCCAAAGAAGGGTACTTTCCGGCATCCCCCATGGATCAGCAGCATCATTTGCGCACTGCCATGGTCAAAGCCCTGCAAAGTTTTGGGATTCGCGTAGAGATGCATCACCATGAGGTGGCTAGCGGTGGTCAAGGTGAAATTGACTTGCGCTTTCAGACGTTGACGCGACAAGCCGACACCGTGATGATGTACAAATACATTTTGCGAAATGTGGCTTTCCAGCACGGCAAAGCGGTCACGTTTATGCCTAAGCCAATATTTGGAGACAACGGGAACGGCATGCACGTGCACCAGTCGCTCTGGAAAGAAGGTCAACCGCTCTTTCACGATGAGAATGGCTATGCGCGTTTATCCCAGCTGGCCCTATACTATATCGGCGGCATCCTCTATCATGCGCCGGCATTGCTGGCCTTAACCAATCCGTCGACCAATTCGTATCGGCGTTTGGTCCCTGGTTATGAAGCTCCCGTGAACATTGTGTTTTCTCATGGCAATCGGTCGGCTGCGATCCGAATTCCCAAGACCACTATCCCTCAGGCCAGCCGCATCGAGTTTCGCACCCCGGACGCCACAGCCAACCCCTACTTGGCTTTCTCGGCGGCTCTCATGGCGGGATTGGATGGCATTAAGCACCGCCGCGATCCGGTCAAACTCGGCTTTGGCCCGCTGGACCGCAACGTTTATGCCTTGAGTCCCGAAGAACTGGCCTCCATCCAGAGTGTCCCTGGGTCGTTGGGGGAGGCGCTCGAAAATCTCCGCCAAGACCACGATTGGCTTTTGGAGGGCGGAGTCTTTACCGAGGATGTAATCCAAACCTGGATTCGTTACAAACAGCAAAACGAAGTGGATCCGGTTAATCTTCGACCACATCCCATGGAATATGAGTTGTACTTTAACAGTTGATGGGTTAGAGTCAATAGCCGGATCATGAGTTCCATGGCTCTTGAATGCGGCGGGGTTTTCGGGTATCATTACCAGGTCGGCGCCGAAGTGGCGGAATAGGCAGACGCGCGCGACTCAAAATCGCGTGAGGTAACTCTCGTGCCGGTTCAAGTCCGGCCTTCGGCACCAAATTTTAGCGGCCCCACGCGGGTCGCTTTTTGATTGGAGTGGTCTTCGGTGCCCAGTGATTTATCGCGCGAGCAACAAAAACTATTAGGCCATGCCTTGCGAGCGGCTATGGTCGAGCTGGTCCAAAATAAACCGTTAACCGCCAAACAGGTGGCCACCGAGTTGGATTCGAGCGTGGGCAATGTTCATTATCACTTGCAGCGTTTAGTGGCGGCCGACTTAATCGACGTGTTCGAACAAATCTCCCCGGATGGAGTTACCGAGAAGCGATATCGCAGACGAGAGGCCTCGCTGGGGAATGACTGCAGAAATCCGAATGGCCAGTTTTTGGTGGACATCGAAGAAACTTGGTGGCTGAATGTTGCACAGACGGGTCAACTGATTAATGAGATTCAGGCTCTGTGCTATCGCTGGCGGGATTCTCATTCGCAGCCGCATGGCCGGACAAAGCCTCTTAGATTGTCGATTCGCTGCCAAACTCCCGACGACTCCTAATCGTAGTGAGTATAGCGTTAAACTGATCGGGCTGTTCCAGCATCATGAGATGGCCAGCGGATTTAACGGTGTAAAGCGGGGTGTTTGGCCAGGCCCCCTGAAAGTCCTTAAAGCGGGATATGGGCGTCATGCGGTCATGGTCGGCGGCAATGAGCGCCTTAGGTACCCTGATTTGGGCTAAGTAAGGACGCATGTCAAAAGTCTGACAGGCCATAAACTCTCTGACAGCACGTCTGGGGTCGTAAGCTAAAGCCTGCATTAAGCTCTTGGAAACCAAGTCAGACGGAGCTTCTTTGGTGAGTGACCACTGCATGATTTGCTTAAGGGCCACTTCGGGATGACTTTCGAGATTAGCGATTAATAGCGGGTTCACCGGCAATTGGGCACCCGTTCCTGCCAGCACCAAACCCAACACCCGATCCGGTCTTTTTAAGGCCATGGCCTGAGCGATGGCGCCTCCCATCGAGTGTCCCATGACAATGCCTGGTTGCTTCATGTCAGCGAGACACCAATCCGCCCAGGCGCCGATGAGATTTTCGGGGGAGACATCGGCCAGGGCAGGCAAGATGGCTCGTGATGCGTCTGGCAATACCGTAAGTTGGCGTGTCCAAGTGAGGCGTGTGGAAACCGCTCCGTGGATTAGATACCAATAGATGGTGCTGACCTCCTTTGTCGGAATCAGAGTTGTTGCCGTTTGGCCAGATTAAGCTTAACAAAAACCTGGGGGTTGTCCGGCACACTGGATCTGAATGCTATCCAAACTATATCACTGACTGCAAATTCAGACCCACACGCTCTTGAATCAGCCTTCGCCCTGGTGGTTCAGGACCGGGGAGAGGGTGGATGCGTCAGCGCTTTGGAGCGGTCGTCGGTGATCGGTGCGGGACTTTAGTTCTGGCCATTCGTCCCGACCAAGAGATCAAACTTCCTGGATGAACTGTCGGCAAGCCGTACGCAATCGGTGTGGGTAGGATGCGGGCCGCGACGAGCGTCTGTGGCATGGACCAAAAATGCAACCGCTTTGCGGCATTCGGGCCACTCTTTAAGGGTGGCCACGGAATGATGTATAATTATCATATTGATTGTCGAGTGAAGCGTGACCGATATGGTTCGATATTTGTGGCCAACATCAAGACCGATTGGTGTCGCCAAAGAACCGCGGCACAGAGTTCTTACGTCTACTGCCTTGCGGTGGGGTGGTCAAGGTTACGCATCGCAAAGAAAAAAGTTATCCTGAGGAGCCTCGCCGGCAATGCCGACCCAACTCTTGATTGATGGTCATAGTCTTTTGTTTCGTGCCTATCATGCTTTGCCGCCGCTGACCACCCGCGATGGCACGCCAACGGGAGCGATCCATGGATTTTCGGGGATGTTGCTGCGGGTGGTGGAACAAGAGGCGCCGGATCGCCTCGTCGTAGTATTTGATGCCCCTTATGCCACCTTTCGGCATGAACAATTTGAATCCTATAAAGCGCAACGTCAAGAAACGCCGGAGGACTTGCGCCGACAGTTGCCCTACGTCCAGAAACTGTTGGCTTTGCTGGGCGTGCCGGTGTTGTCGATACCTGGTTTTGAAGCCGATGACACGCTGGGAACATTAGCTGAACTGGGGGCCGCTAAGGGCTTTCACTCCCTTATTGTGACGGGCGATCGGGATTTGCTGCAATTAGTGGGGGATTCGGTGTCTGTGCTATTGACATCGCGCCTAGGCATCTCGGATCTTGACCGCATGGATCGGCAAGCGGTCAAAAATAAAATGGGGGTCTTTCCGGAACAGGTTCCGGATTTGAAAGGTCTCATGGGGGATGGATCAGACAATATCCCGGGTGTCGCCGGGATAGGGCAGAAGTCCGCGATAGGTATTCTCGAACAATATCAGTCGATTGACAATGTGATCACCCATCTTGATGCCCTAACCAATCCGCGCTGGCAAAGATTGCTCAAAGGGCATGAAGACGAAGCAGTCCGATATAGGGATTTGGCTACAATCGTAACGAACGTACCTTTAGACTGGCCTCACGTCAAAGAGCCATTCCACTGGCGGGTGGAGCCGAGGCTGGTTGACTTGCTCAATGAGTTGGAATTGACTTCAGTCAAGCGCCGTTTGGGCATTAAAGAGGTCACAAAGACAGAAAGTCGCGAAGCGAATGGCGAGGGCGGCTATCCCGAATTGCGGGTGTCGAACGAGGAAGAGTTTGAGTGGAGCGGACAAAGCCCTCTGGCGGTGGCGCGCGACGGTATGGACTGGTGGGTGTATAACCCCACCACGCACCAAGTGCTGAAACGACCCGATCGCAAGCCCTGGCCAAAGGAAATATCGGTGGTCGGCTGGGGGATCAAAGAAGAGTATCGTAAATGCTTTTTAGATGGGGCGTCTGGTCCCAATTACGTGGCGGATGTCAAGCTTGAAGCATACCTCTTGAACACGGAACGGCGCGATTATGCGCTTAAGAGCCTGTTAACTTCGTCCCTAAACCTGTCCGAACCTCGGCCGGGCAGTGCTGAAATTGCTTATGGGGTGTCCCGTCTGGCGTCGTATCAGGCGTCGGAATTGCAGGCCCAGGGCATGACCTCTTTGTACCAAGACGTAGAATTGCCGTTATCGCGTGTTCTGGCCCGCATGGAGGCTATCGGTGTTGCGGTCGATCGCGGGCGACTGGAGTCGTTAGGTGAGGAGTTGCGTACTTCGATTGCGCAAACCGAGGCAAAAATATTTGAATTAGCCCAGCAGCCCTTCAATGTTAATTCGCCCAGTCAATTGGGAGAGATCCTCTTTGGGAAACTGGGGCTGCCCAAGGCCAAACGTACCAAAACCGGCTATTCTACGGACGCGGAGACTCTGGAGGCTCTGCGCCCTTTACACCCCATTCTCGACCAAATTTTGCTCTATCGCCAATTGGTCAAGATTCAAGGGACCTATGTAGACGGACTTTTGCCCCTGATTGCCGAAGACGGGCGTATACATACCACCTTTCATCAGACGGTGGCGGCGACCGGGCGGCTCTCGTCCAGTGATCCCAATCTGCAAAACATTCCGGTTCGATTGCCCTTGGGAAGACGCGTGCGCGGGGTGTTTATCCCATCGGCTGAAAGAACCTTACTGGCAGCGGACTATTCTCAAATCGAGTTGCGGGTCCTGGCGCATTTGTCCGGGGACCAGAATCTGATTCAGGCCTTTTTGGATAACGAAGACATTCACCGCCGCACCGCCTCCGAGATTTTTAACATCCCTCTACAGGAAGTTGATGCGACTTGGCGCTCTCGCGCCAAAGCCGTGAATTTCGGAATTATCTACGGGATCTCGGATTTTGGATTGGCTAGAGATACCGGTGTGGGGCGGGCTGAGGCACATGATTACATCGACCGCTATTACCGGCGATATCCGGATCTTCGCGAATTTTTTGACAAGGTGGTTGAAGATGCCCGCCGGCAAGGCTATGTGGTGACCCTATTGGGCCGTCGTCGACCGCTGCCCGATATCCAGGCCCATAATCGTGCGCGCCGCCAATATGCGGAACGTATGGCCATGAACACGGTGGTGCAAGGCAGCGCAGCCGACCTGATTAAGGTTGCCATGCTGGCCATCGATAGGGGGATGACAGAGGCCCACATGACCAGCCACATGATTTTGCAGGTGCATGATGAGCTGATTTGGGACGCCACCGTGGGCGAGATGTTGCAGTTGGCGCAATTGGCCAAAGGCCATATGACCACATCGATCGATCTCCTGGTTCCACTTGTGGTGGAGTTTAAACGGGGCCAGGACTGGGAGTCCATGGCGCCGTGGGATGTGGATCGGGACGATGCCTGAGTTGCCGGAAGTGGAGACCATTCGCCAATACTTACAAACAGTGCTCCCAGGCCACACCATTGAGGCGGTCGACCGGTTGGATGCCCGCATCGTGAAGCACTCGCCGTTGACGGCTGACGCCATGGTAGCACAGTTGCCAGGCAAGACGGTGACGGGTGTCGAACGGGTGGGGAAATTTTTGTTGGTGCGATTTAAATCAAAAGAAGCCTTGGTGTTGCATTTGGGGATGAGTGGACGTTTAGTGGTTGGACCGGCCGAGGAATGGTACCAGCCCCACACCCATCTCGCGCTGAGGGTGGATGGCCAGCACCTTCGGCTCATTGATCCCCGGCGTTTTGGACGGGTGGCCTGGGTCACTCAAGGTTCCGCCTTAGGGACACGGCTGGGGGTGGACCCGCTGTCAGCACGGTTTACGGCTCGACGGCTGCAAGAGCTGTTGGCGGGACGGGTGGTTCCCCTAAAAACAGCGTTGTTAAATCAAGCCTTGATTGCCGGTCTCGGGAACATTTATGCTGACGAAGCCTTGTTTTTGGCGCGACTTAATCCAAAACGACCGGCTGGGTCGTTAGCTGATTCTGATGCCAAGACGCTGGTGCGCGGAATTCGTCGCGTCTTGCGGCTGGCATTGAAGAACCGAGGGACGTCATTTTCCGATTATGTGGATGCACTCGGGCATCCTGGCGATAATCAGCGGTTTCTCAACGTGTATGGACGTGCCCAGGAGCCTTGCCCCCGGTGTCGCACCCCCATTGTGCTGCGGGTCATTGGGGGTCGTTCGAGTCATTTCTGCCCAAAATGTCAACCCTGGACAGATGAAAATCACCTAGTCGCAAAAGGAGAGTAGTACCTTGCAGAAATTTAGCCTGATGTTGGAATCCCAAAACCAAGCCGAAGAGGTCCTTCACCTGATTTGGGATACTTGGGGGGTGCGGGGTGAAATTGAAATAGTCCCGATGGAGGAAAAGTCTAAAGTGCATGTGATTGCCGAGAAGGACTTGAGTGTGCAGCAACTGGATCAACTGCCTGGGAAGAAAAGCTAAATGAGGGGTCGATGGTGGCCCTGGCTCCTCTTGCTACTTGCCTTGGTACCGGCTCTCTTGGTCAATCAGCGACGGGCGCCTCTTACGAATGCCACGCCGACCGAGAACGTCAGCGAGGCGATTTTGTCCAATCCTAACACGCTAGATCCTGCGTTAGCCACGACCGCCAGCGACTGGGCGGTAGACTCCAATGTGTTTCAACCGCTGTTTCAAGTTGGGTCGTTGGGTGGCTTATCGAAAAACTTAGTCGATAAAGTTACGTTTTTTGGCCACACCGTGACATTAACCATTGCGCCGACACCAATAACCGGGGGTGGCCATTTGACCGCCACGATGGTGGCGGCCAGTCTGGCCCGTCCCTTGTGGTCTGAAGTAAAGTCGCCGTTGGCCCAGGCCTTGCTCTCCAGCGTGGTGGGCTCCAAACGAGTCATGGCGGGTAAGGCGCGGTATTTGTCCGGGGTTGGTGTGGTCAATGCGTCGACGCTCACGATTCGCCTCAAGCATTCGGCCCGTAAAAACTTTTTGAAGACGCTGGCAAATCCGGCGTTGTCGATTGTCCCCGTGCAAGACATGCAGCGCGGAGGTGCCAATTGGCAGTGGATGAATCTTTACGGTACGGGGGGCTATCGTCTGACCAACTGGGTGCCCAATGGCTCTCTGACCCTAAAGCGGGTGCATGGGCGGGGTCCAACCGTCATCGACCTGCCAGTTTTCTCGTCGCTGAAAGCCGCGACACTAGCCTTTCGCAATGGTAGTGTGGACTTTGTGCCCATCAATGCGACAAAAGTCACGATGCTCAGAGGTGCCCTGAGCCGCGCGGTCCGAAGCCTGACTATGCCGGGCAATCTTTACCTGGTGTATCGATCTCATGCCCCAGCGGTTTCGACCTATCCGCACTTGTCGATTCGGCAATGGGTGGAAAAGAGTTTTCGGGGCCACATTGCCCCCAGTTCCGGTCATTGGCCTAGTGCATTGCCATCGGGCCGTCCCATGACGATTTACGTTAATCAGAATCTGCCTGAGGCGGTGCAACTGGCCGATACACTGGCACATCGGGAGGCGGGCCGCGTCACGGTGCGACGCGTTTCTTTAAGCACCCTCAAACGCTTGGCTCGCCACAATCAGATCCCGGCGTATATTGGTCAGGCCAACTTGTTTAGATCAGGAACGCTGGTGCCACTGGCGCCGATGCGGGCCCTGTGGCTTATCAATCCCTTATATCGGCACGCCGAAGTCTATGCCAACGGATCTTTAAACTGGCATAGCTTGACCCGTCGTGCATCAAAGTAAGAGAGACATCTTCGGAAAGGAGCTCCCATGCGGTTGATTGGGCTTACTGGAGGCATTGGCAGCGGCAAAAGCTCGGTGAGCCGCGTATTAGCCCAGGCTGGCGCGGTTATTATCGATGCCGATGCGATTACCCACGACCTGGAGCGGCGGGGTCAGCCCGTGTGGTGCCAAATTGTCCATGCCTTCGGATACCCGGTGCTGACGGCTGATGGTGAGTTGGACCGAAAGAAGTTAGGCCGGCGGATTTTTTCTGATGTTGTGGAACGCGAACGTCTCAACGCCATTGTCCATCCCCGGGTCCGCCAAGAAATCGCTAAGGCTATTGCCCAAACGCAAGAAACGGGTGTTAAAGCGGCCGTCTTGGATGTTCCGCTCTTGATTGAGGGTGGCCTATATCGTAAGGTCGACCAAGTCTGGTTGGTCTATGCCGAACCAGAACAGCAGGTCAAGCGGATTGCGGGACGGGATCGGGTAGGCGAAGATACGGCCTGGCAGCGCATTCGAGCGCAAATGGCTTTGTCCGACAAGGTGGCCTATGCTGATGTGGTGATTGATAATCGTGGTCGGTTTCAGGACACAGAGGAAGTGGTTTTAAGACTATGGCAAAACGCCGTCGCCGACGCATAGTCCGTTTCCGCTGGGCCGCGGGTTGTTTGGGTCTGTTCGTGATTGCTTGGCTCTACGGCTACTGGGTGCCTTTTCCTTATCGGCCGACCATTGTAGCGGCGGCACGCCAAAACCATCTTAGCCCCTACTTGGTGGCTGCCGTCATACGGGTGGAAAGCCGATTTCAGAAGAGGGCCCTAAGCCAGCGCGGAGCAGAGGGTTTGATGCAGATAATGCCGACTAGCGCTCTGTGGATTACGACTAAAGTGAATTGGTCCGGCAAGCCGAACCTTTACGATCCCCTAACCAATATTCATCTCGGTACGTGGTACTTGCACTATCTCTTGACAAGCTATCACGGCAACCAGGTGCTGGCGCTGGCCGCCTATAATGGCGGTCCCGAAACGGTCGCCCGTTGGATCCAGACTGGAGTCTTGTCGTCGGCCCAAACACGCTATGAATCCATCCCATACCCGGAAACAAAAAACTTTGTGCGCCGGGTTCAACAATTTGAGGCGGTCTACCAGGTCATGTATGTTTTTTTAAGCTTCGGCAAACACTTCTAACCGGGGGTGGTCTCATTGGCAAAATTGATGTCCGAAGAGACTAAGATGAAGCTAGGCGAGCGACTCGGAGTGGCTGATATTGCCCGTCAAGATGGTTGGGGCGGTGTATCCGCCCGACAATGCGGCAATTTGGTTAAAGAAGCCATTCGGTTGGCGGAAGAGGAGCTTAGCCGCGGATAACCCCGATCGGGAGCGGAGCGTAAGGCTCCGCTCTATTCCCAATAGGGGAATCGTATGACCCCGTCTGGCAGCGTGCGATCAGGGGAGCTATAGACGATGCTTGGATCGCTAAATACGGGGCCCGATTCAGTGCGCGATAGGGTTCTATCCGGGTCAAGGCTGATATCGACAAACGGCAGGACCCAAGGATTGACCGCTGCACGGTCCGGTTTGACGGGAGGATCGGGCAAGCGGGTTACGAGGCGACTTTTGCGAATGTCAGCCCAGATGCTGGTCGCTGTGGCCAGCCCTCCAGCGCCCGGTCCCTCTAACCAAAATCGGCCGGCTGCCGAGGATAGTCCTACTCCGTTTTGAGATCCCTGAAGGTGATAGAGGGGTGTTGCTCTCGTGACCACGACGGGTCGCACTTCTGCTTCGATCTCTCCGTTGGTAAGCCGCCGAGCCATCGCGACCAAGCGGACAGCCAGCTTCGCCTGGGCGAGGCGATTCAGTATAGTGGCTGGCCATGCTCCCACGCCTTTGACCGCGATGTTATCCGGATTGACCCAACGTCCGAAAGCCAAATAGATTAAAATGACTAACTTGCGGACCGTGTCCTGTCCCTCTATGTCAGCACGGGGATCGGCCTCGGCAAACCCAGCCGATTGGGCTGCCTCTAATGCCTGGGACAGGGTTTGGCCTTCGGCCATGGCGCATAAGAGATGGTTGGTGGTTCCGTTTAGAACCCCGAAGAGGCGTTGAATCGGGGCGGCACTGAGATGCCAGCGGATCGCGTCTAATAGGGGGATGCCTCCTCCCACACTAGCCTCATAACCCAAAAAGGTCTTGGCATCATAACTGGCTTGAATGAGATCTGACCCGTGGTAGGCGAGAAGTTCTTTATTGGCCGTCACCACCGCCTTTCCGTTGGATAAGGCGCGCAAAATCCACTGACGGGCGGGCTCTCGTCCCCCCGCTACCTCGACTACGACGTCGATACTCGGATCATCAATGATTTCAGAGGGGTCGACCGTTAGTGGCAACGAGACCATGCGCGGGGTTTTGGGGTTTCGCACCAACGCTCTAACAACGTCATAGCGGTCGTCGCCGAAGGGTTGGTTCAGCTGTGCAATGGCTTGCCCGACGGTACCAAAGCCCAACAAGCCTATATTGATGAGGGGCATAGGCGGAATTGCCTCCTTGGGGCATGGCCTTATGGCTGTGCTGCTCCCGATTGTAGGGGAGACAGTCCTGAAGAGCAAGTGTCGGCATGTGCTTCGCCCATGGAGAGCGCCTCTTGGGACTTATGGTGTGAATACGGCGAATGGGAATCGGATTAAGGACAATCCCGGAAGAGATTCAGGGGGGTGACCTGGCTGAGGTGTACACCCATCAATTACGCTTTAGAAGTTGCTGAGTGACGAACAGTCGGGGCTATACTGAAACAACGCATGAACCATTGTACGCCGATCCTTCCTCTAGGATTTCGCACATCTCTCCGCGATCGGTCGGGTGAGGGTGTTTAACGTGGACATTTCTTGGAGTCAGACAACCTTGGTCTCTGGGGTTTTGAAAAGGACTGGTTTGAATTAGCGAGACGGCCTGGACGCGACGATGAACCGAGCGACTGGCTTTAAGTTCTATGTGGGGTGATGAGTACGCCCCAATCGTCAATGAGGGTAAACGTGCTTGGGGGGAGGAGGCGGAGATGACTGGTGATGCACGTTCTGGTAAGCCAGACGATTGGGTCAAAGCGCTGCGGCAGGGACGGGTTGGTCCTACCGATCTGAGACTTTTAACTATTTGGTCTGGCATGCTGATCGGGGGGGTGTTAGCAGGCGGGATCTTTCCTGAGGTCGTGCGATCCGATGTGATCTATCGTCCGCATCGCATGCTGGATTTCCGCCTGACATGTATTTGTGCGGGTATCATGGTAGCGCTCGTGGCGGTAGGCATTACCTATCTCACCTTGTATCGCATGAACCGCTACTTGGCCTGGATAAGCCAACGTGACCCATTGACGGGATTATATCACCATGGCTGCTTGACCATTTTTCTGGAACGATCTATCCAAGATAGGCTGGGGACCGAGACGCCGCTCAGTGTGATGATTGCCGATATTGACATGTTTAAAGAAGTAAACGACGGTTGGGGACATCTTGTCGGCGACCAGGTCTTGCGATATCTGGCAGGATCTTTACGCACCGTTGTGGGCGAAAAAGGGTTGGTCTTTCGCATGGGCGGCGAGGAATTTGCCATTGTGTTGCCAGAAATGGCGAGCGCCGAAGCTAAGTCCCTGGCAGAGTTTATACGGCAGACGGCGTCCAATAAAGAGGTGGGGTTGCTGCCGGCTGTGACTGTCAGTATCGGTGTGGCCAGTGTGTCGCCGGACGTCCGGTCGGCAACTGACCTCATTAAACGGGCCGATGATGCGATGTATGAAGCCAAGCGTCGCGGCCGTAATCAGGTGGTTGAGTGGTCCGAGATTTCATCGTGACAAGCGTTTGGGACGATTCTCTGTTCTCCTTCTGGTCTTAGCCTTACCCGGGACGCTGCTAACGTTTTCCTGTTTGCCAACGCGGTGAGCTGCGACTCACCTTGGGCCTAGAGAGTTCATTGAAACGTTGCGACACAATAGACTGCATAAATGCACCCTCCGCTAAAAAGGCTATAGGTTGACTGGAGCTCTTTTTGGGCGAGAGGGGAAGATTTCATGATCCGACTTTGGTTAACGGGGTTATTGGTGGGGGCGGGATTTCACGGCGCTCGCCTGGCACCTCTTGGGATTCACGGCGGACCTCGATGGGATAGGATCGGAAAAGCCTCCGAGGCCAGAGGGCCGATAGTCATCAATGTAAAAGGTCAGGAATTAAAAATGCCCTATGTGTTGGCGAGCCGGACTACCGACTATTATCACGCGACAGCGTCGCAGGGCCAAAATATCGAATTGGCGGCGTCACGATTGAATGGGGTGGTGGTGTCACCTGGACAGGTTTTCTCCTATTACAACGTGGTGGGACCCTATACCGCCGCTAATGGGTTTGGCTGGGGCCGTATGTTCGTGGGAGACCGTATTGTTCCTTCTGTAGGGGGCGGCGTGTGCCAGGGATCGAGTACGTTGTACTCCGCCCTCTTGCGGACTGGCCTTCCCATTGTGGAACGGCATCGGCACGGTCTTACGGTTCCGTACCTACCGCCTGGTGAAGATGCCACGGTGGCTTCGACGTACTTGAACTTTCGTTTTCGCAATAACCGCACGACACCGGTCCTGATTAGTGCTCACGCAAGGGATCGGCACATAACCGTGGCGCTTTGGGGTATGGCACCAGGCCCTGAAATCGTGGTGAAACACAAAATCTTGGCCCGTTATCCGTTTCCCGTCATTAATCAGACCAACCGGCGCCTGAACCCGGGGGAAACCAAGGTGGTGGCACCGGGTCAGGACGGGGTAAAAGCTGAAAGCTGGCTAGAAATAAAAACTCAAAAGGGCATCGCGATAAAGAACTTGGGTGTCGATACCTATCGGCCTAGCCCACGTATTGTTGAGCGGGGTCCCATAGGGTCATAGGCATGGCCTGTCAGTTTCCTACATAGGATGCCTCGGAGGCATCCGACGTGGACCTGGCTATGCTGATTTTATTACGGTGTTGATGCTGTTCGCCTTTAGTCCGCGTTGGGATGTGGCTTCGGGGCTGGGACTTTTTCACTTTGCAGGAGGTTCGGGGGTGATGGCCCGAGGTGCGTCCAAAACCAGAGACATCAAGCCCATCGTGTGGATGTGGCTAGTGGAGCCACCTTGGTGGTGGGGTGCTTAGAAGTCATGAAATTTTAACCTACGACTTCTGAGCGACCGGCATTGACATGGGGCCGGATAATATAGTTCCACTGTGAATTTTGATCGTCGGGTCGTTCAATGTTCAACGCTGCTAAGGCCTCTTTATCGACCTTTTTTCCAGTCGCATAGGCGTTGGTGTCCAACGCCGCCTGAATTTTTAGACCGGTCTTGGTACGCGTATGCCCAAATAATTTCACGACGATAGCGTGGCTAGTGAGGGGGCGTCCTCGCCAATTGAGACTGATGGCCGAAAACGTGCGGTGCTCGCCGCGGTGGACCGCGGCAATCCCCAGGGGAAACGCGATTATGCAATTTTGCTCCTCGCCGCACGCATGGGAATACGCGTCGGAGATATTAAGGCATTGACGCTGTCCGCTTTCGAGGGGACGCCCGCGCGATTCGCTGGGTGCAACAAAAAACCGGTCGGGCCATCGAATATCCTTTGCCCGACGACATCGGGTGGGCTGTTATTGACTGCCTACGTCACGGACGACCACCCACCACCACGTCGATCGTCTTTGTGCGCCATCAACCGCCGTTTGAACCATTCGGCCCCGACCAAAATCTTTACCACATTATTACCAAGTACACGCGTCTGGCGGGGATTGCGGTGCCCGACGGCCATCGTGGGCTGCACTCACTCCGCCATATGGTCGCACGAACTTTGCTCGAGCATGGTACGGCGCTACCCCAGATCGCCGATATTTTGGGCCATGCTACCGTGCAGTCCACCCACACTGATCTCGCTATCGATGTCGCTGGTCTACAGCGTTGTGCGCTGGACCCTGAGGAGGTGTTTGCCGATGGCCGCCCCTAACGAAACTCCTGCGTTTACCGGCCCGTTTGCCAGTATGTGGACGGGATGGATCGCAGAACAACGAGCTCTTGGTGACCATTATACTCGGCAAGTGCACGACGTACACCTACTCGACCAATGGTCGATTACCATGGAACATCGCGACGTATCCCTGCCGCAGTCATTGGGAGAGTCGTGGATAGCCAAGCGCCCACACGAAAAGGAAGCGACGCGTCAGCGTCGCGTGATCTTATGGCGCGGACTAGCCCCGTATATGCGGCGCCAAGGAATTTCGGCATGGAGTCCTCCGCCGCACGCGGCCGCGCCCCGATATCTTCCGCATATTTTCACACGGGCAGAGATGGCAGCTCTCTTTGCCGCCATCGACGCTTGTGCCGTCGACCCGCGATCGCCATACCGCCATTGGGTTTTCCCAGTGCTGTTTCGCCTGCTGTATGGCACCGGCATCCGCATTTCGGAGGCGTTGGCGTTGACCGATCAGGATTTCGACAGCAAAGCTGGCATGATCCATATCCGTTATGGCAAGGGAGACAAAGAACGGCGGATTCCTGTACACGCGGCGCTCGTCGCGCGACTGGAGGACTATGTGGCGAAACTCCCGAGCCATGAGGCCTTCTCATCGAGGTGCCCGGCCAACAACTCAAACATCCGACGATAATGCTCTCGCTCCGCCTCATTCCAATCAAAAGTCTGCATCTTATTCGCTCCCTGGTTAGAGTGTCCCAACGCAGCATAACAAGACGTAGGCTCTTGCTCATCGAGTGTTCTTCAGGTTGTGGCGTGGTTTTTAGTGTGGGATAGGACAAGTGGGCAGGTGGTTCCGAAGCAATGCGCCGAGCCCTGGGTAAATATGAGTGCCTCCGCCTAAG
>JAJZXX010000240.1 GCA_021806205.1 Bacillota bacterium
ATCGTTACCGCCTTAGAACGCACCGACCCGACTTTCCAACAGAAGTTGCAATCCTTATTAACTTTGAAATTTCAGCTCTTCGATACCGCGGCCTAATCGTTAATTGTAGTCTGCGAGGAGTATAGTCAGACGCCATCGGCCACTTATCCTCCCGTTCTTCCACTTTTGGGGGAGCTGGGGGAGGGCAATAACCGGGATGTGCAGATCACGCGCGACTGGTTTCACGGTCTGCGAAATACCGCTAACGGGTTGTGTTTTCTTGGCCTCGATGTTCAATCAGTGGCAGATAGTCCTCCAGGATCCGGTCGATGTTCTCGCGCAGCTTCATTTCCTTAGCGCGGCCGCAGAACTCAGCGACCGAGAGTCTGACCACGGCCATCGCTAATCAGGCCGGACCAGCCATTGACCGGTGGACCATTCGCCAAACCCATCAGACGAGCTTACCAATCTGAGATGACCCCAAAAGCTAGAGGTGCCTAAAGTCCGTTGCCAAATTACGATCTTCGATGGGATTGAATCGTCTCAAATCGAAGAGGCGAGATCCCACAACACGGAACGCTGGCCAGATCTTGTGCCTGACGACCATGTGGAAGTCTGGCGGGGCAACGACCTGCATTTCGCAGGCTAGATTACATTGCAACGGAACGACCATCGCAGGTAAAGGAGTGGTAGATTCAGGCGGATGGGACCCACGTGCCGCAGGATGACGCGGTCTGGAAGCCCTTGCCGCCGTCACCGACAGCAGCTCAAGAACAGCTTGCCGGAGAGTAAGCCTATTTGGCGTACCATCACACCCTCCTCAATTATCCCCGTTATCGGGCCGATGGGCTTGCCACCTGTTCGGGAATCATTGAGAGTGCTTGCAAGTCGGTACTCAAGCAACAGGAGAGTGGCAGCGGTATGCGCTGCACGAAGGCCGGTGCTCAATCCAGCGCCGCCCTCCAGGCCATTCATCGGGGGGGGGACCGCTGGAGTCAAGACCCCTGGTCCCAATTGGTGCCGCCGTCTCACGCCTTGCGGCGTAGTCACAATTTTAATGTGGACTCAGACGCTATCGTATATTTGACAGGGTTCCCCCTCTGTTCTTAAAATATGGCTCATGATGACTTCCCGAGTCCGTCCCATGGCCCTGTTATGGTGAATCAGGGGCCGTTCCAAGAGACCACAATGGTTGCTCCGCCACATTCAAGAACATGGCGGATCCTGCTTACGTTCGTCTTCGCCATAGGTTTGGTAGTGGGGTATATTGGGTTGCGGCAACGCGTTATTGTGGCGCAAGATCAATATACATTTCGGGCTGGTTCATCAGAGCTGATTTTAAAGTCCTATGGTCGATTATGGGATACTCATTTCCAACATCCTCCAAAGACCTCTGGGAATCGATACCGCTATAACGGAAGTGAAAGTCCCGGTCGCCGTTTTGTCCACTGGTCGCGGGGGCAACTCGCCATTGGGGTCAATCAGTCTGGAATTCATGCCTTCAAGGGATTCTTTGCCGTGACGGAGCCTACCTTCCCTGCCGGAAGCTATATCGAGACTTCGATGCAACCCATTCGCGTTGCCCCGCAATCAGGGCAAGTGGCCGAAACCATCGTGGCTGTACAAACCGCCACCACCAAGGAAAATGGCGAGATCAATTATGTCATTGCCTCGTTGACACAAACCCGAGCCATCAACACCTTGCAACTTGGCTATGCTCATGGAGCTATCGCCGATGCGAAAACCTTCATTTTACGCAGCTACCAGACCCCTCACTTGTTGGCCACCATATCCAATGAACCCGTAACGATTAGCACTAACGGCCTTTACTCCTTAAAAATTTGGCTAGGAAATCACTTGTTGGTCAACAAAGGTCGGCTACCTCTTAAGGTCATTCCCCCTTTCCAAGTCTATCTCGAAGTCCAGTCGGAAGGACTAAAGTACGCCGCACAGTTTCACAGTCTCCGAATTTATCGGTCTAATCAGGTGCTGATCAAGGGGCTCCCCGACGGAGCTGAAGTGAAAGCCATCGGGTCCAACGGGGTGCTCTTAGCAAACGGGGTCTCGCAACAGGGCACTTATACCGTCGATTTGACGCCCCCCCGACTTGAAAGGGTGGCGACAATCGAGATTACTCAGGGCGGTCACACGACAATCTTTCACCATGTTAGTCTGGTGGGAGGCGACATTTATGCCTACCACAGATGATCGTCGGCGGGAGACACCATGAGCATACACACCGTATCGACCACCATTTCCTTGCCTTGGACACTCGAGTGGGCAACCGTGCTGCGAATCACTCTATCGTTGGGAATCCTCACGCTGCTCTGGCCCCGTGAGCGCATGCGCCCTCACTCTGAGGCGACGGTCGGAGGACCATACCTCTTGGCGAGCACATCCCTCATGGTGAGCTACTGGGTTGTAGCCGGTATCGTTCTGGTGGCTCTCCACATCTTTAACGTGGCGACGATTCTCGCCATAGCCGCACTCCCTCGGATAATAGATAAACCACAAATCCAGTCGCGTTATCGATTGCGGTGGAATGTTAAATTCTTGGTCACGATTTTGGAAACCATCGAACATCCGGAAGTGATTCTGCGATCACTGAAAGCACATGGGACAGGACTCTTGACGCTTTGTCGGGTGTTCCGGCAATTGGGACACTTCCCCTCCTTCATGACGTTCGTGGCTTTCAGCGGGGCCTTAGCGGTGTCATTGTGGCTCCGGTTGGACACCGTATTTCGCCATGCCGCTCCGTTCTACCAGAATGCCTTCCGAAATATCGCCTGGACCAACGCACTGACGCACAGTCACTGGATGGTAGGCGGGCATCCCATCCCCCTCGGTTCCTTTATCTTGATTGCAGAAATTTCCCGGGTCGGATTTGTCAACCCATTAATGTTGGAAAAATTGGCGGCGAGCCTCGTATTCATCGGCACGGCGTCAGGTCTCGCAGCGGTCACATGGTCAATAACCCGCAGCATGGCGGCGAGTCTTGCGGTCATTACAGCCATTGGTGTTTTTCCGCAGTGGCTTCCCATGCCTCTCGCACGAGAGTTGGCCATAGGCCCGACGGCATTGGGCATGATGGGGGCGATCCCGGCATTTTGGCTTATGTACCACGTGATGCGCACGGGGTACCGGATCTACGGAATCGCATCCCTGGCCTTAGTCTTCACGGCTGGTGTGACAAACTTTGATGCAGGTGTTTTGACGGCCACGGCCGCGTTCGTTGGTTGGATGGCAGCCTGGGCTACTCATCACATTCAGGTACGTCGTGGGCTGGGTTGGCTCTTAACTCTCGTGATGGCCTGGCTGACCTCATCAATCCCCATGCTTTTCCAACGTCTTGTCTCGCACCAATGGCCCGTAACAACGACCATGTTCCCTCTGCCCTCTTCAGCGCTTCATACACCGCAACTATCGTTGTTTGAAATAGCGCTCTTCGCAGGGGTACTGATCTGGGTCGCCATCCGCATATGGATCGAAGACTATGGCGCCTCCGTGGGAATCCTCCTATTACTCGTTCTTGCCGTCGGCTTACAAGAGTCCTCCATTATTGTCCCCTGGCATTTTCATCTAACCGGCACCAGACAGTTGCTAACCGTAGTGGAGTCTATCGCCATCGGTGGTATTGTGTGCCTCTTATTCCAGGATCTGATCACCCTTTCTAAAGTCTTCGCGATCAGTCTGGTATCTCTTGCCGCCGCGGCCCTGGGGGTATTTATACCCGTCCAACCCTTCACGACATACACGACGCGGTCCGACAGCTACGTCTTCGCCTATGAAATGGTTGAACGTACCAATCGACCCTATAGTTGGCTCATCGTATCCAATGGGGGCGTCTCTCTAGCAGCAGGAGCGGGTTATCGTATGGACCCCCTACAGTGGACGTCCCATGTCAGGCCGGAGCGTAGTCCGTTAATGTATCGGGGAAGCAACCGCACGTATCGCCGCATTGCTCAACACCACATATTCCTCTTTGTTGAGCGGCATATTCATACCTCACCCGTGCCCAACAATGAATTCACGGTATTGAGGGAGCAAATCCGTAACCGTGACCTAGAACTTTGGCTCGCGCACTGGAAGGCCGCGCACCCCCAAAGAGGCACATTGGCCGTGTTTTTCAAAAGCCCCCAATTGACAGTCTATCGTCTCGGAGAAGGGGCGAAGCCTTAGGCGGGCGCCATCGTTCTGAGCGATTGGAAAGCCGTCGTGACATCATCAGAATTCGCGGCGACCGATGCGCTGGCAAGCTACCTTACGCCTCATTTGCCCTGTAATCCCATGTTTGGGATTACGCGCGGAGCGCTGTCTACGGACTTCCGGCTATTGGGGGATGCGCCTGTAAGCCACGAGAATCACGGTGGCGCGGGCGAAATCGAAATCTACCGCTGGCACGGTAGTAGGCCCGATATGACTACGGCCTATCCGAACGGGAAACCCGACTGGGAGTGTAGCATTTCGGGAAAAGCACAAGTCAGCTAACCATCCGGCTGCGACTGCGTGTCGAGAGGACGTGCGGGGTATAAGGATGAAGGCTGACCTGCCTGAACGACAACCAGAGGGTCTATATCGGCGGCGGCGGAAGATGGTTATGCACGCCGCACGAGCGCATAGGAGCACCCACGGATTATCGGTGTGCTTGCGCACCGCCTTCATTAACAAATCCTGCGGAATATTATCGAAGAGCCCTTTGATATCGAACTCCAGTACCCAGTCATATCGCCAACACCGCCGTCGGGTCTGTGCCAGTGCGTCATGCGCGGACCGTCCGGGGCGATACCCGTACGAGTCCGGATGGAAGAGAGGCTCGACCAACGGTTCAACGGTGAGCTTGACGACCGTCTATGCAATCCGATCGGCCACCGTGGGCACCCCAAGGATTCGGACGCCACCGGACTTCTTGGGAATTTCCACCGCCTGGACGGGTGGGGGAAAGTAACTCCCCGAGGACATCCGGTTCCAGACTTTGTACGGATTGTTCTTCAGGTCCTTCTCAAACATCCGCAGACTTTCCCCATCGACGCCTACGGCGCCGCGATTGGCTTTAACGCGTTCATACGCCTGATACACCAGCCATTGGGGAATGCCATACGGTTTAGGCTTATCCATGTGTTCCTCCCTTTCGGTTGACACCGAACAGTGTCCAGAGATACTGGCCCCCCTTTGCTCCACGACCATTACGCCGCTTCATCACTACTACAAGGGCCTCTGCCCCTTGCTGAGCATCGGTACTTAGGGTCTTGTGGGGCTTCCACTTGACCGGTTCCCTTAGCATCCC
>JAJZXX010000252.1 GCA_021806205.1 Bacillota bacterium
GCAATACCAAACTTGCGCCATCGACCCCCTCGCCCAATATGCCATCGGACTCCGCATGGATTATGCGGCCGTGAAACACAGCCTGCTTTATCCCGCGATTAGTAATGGCCCCCTCGAAGGCATGAATAGCCGAATAAAAATGCGGCATCGGCGCGGGGGCGGTCGCGCTGGGATAGAGTTACTGAATGCTTACAATGTGCTCAACGCGGCAGATCTGACCGGATAGCTGAGATCCTCAGATTTGAGAAAGAGCCTCACATGTAGCAAAACGTCCTCTGCGGGACAACAAATACGTAGGCTTGCAGTAATGTTAGGGATGGTGGACTCAAAAGGGGGCGATCAGGAGGGGTGGTATTCCATGGACCATTCGATGGTATCGTTGCGCACGTTGCCGACTTCTGGATGGACTCGGTAGGCCCGCATGGGGTCCGTGGTCGGACGGAGAACAGCGGTGACAACTTCGCTTTCGGTAATGGTTGGGTCGAGCCAAAGCTCTACGGCGGCCGAATCCAATATAACAGGCATCCGTCGATGAATTGCGGCCATGAAGTCATTGGGAGCACAGGTGATGATGGTGCAGCTGGTCCACGTATCGCCATTCGGTGCATGCCAGTGATCATAGAGACCCGCAAATCCGAACGCGGGACGCTCGTCTAAATGGATACGTAACGGTTCTTTCGGACGTTGCCACTCATAAAAGCTGTCTGCCGGGATAACGCAACGCTGGCGGGCGACCAACCGCTTAAACGCTGGCTTTTCCAACAAAGTTTCGGCTCGGGCATTGATCATCATCGAACCTATTGCGGGGCCCTTAGCCCAGAAGGGAACTAATCCCCACTTCATGAACAGGAGTTGCCGCCGCACCCGTCCATCGAGGAACTCCCTGTCAACGATGGCAAAAACATGCTGAGTAGGCGCAAGGTTATAGCGCTGCATAAGCTCGCGAGGCCAGTCGTCAAGGCGAAACTGTTGGGCCAGAAATTCCGGGCTGGGAAATGACTGGGTAAAACGACCACACATTGCAGGCCCCTCCGTCTATAAGACACGAACACGTCGCCACTTTAAGTTTCATTGTACGCGATTTGGACATCGAATACATGTGTCAAGCCGGAAAACAATTGTTCAACTTGAGACAACCGTGACACACTTTGATCCGGTGCGCGACAAATTCCGGACGGATAGCCCGGACGGCGTAGCCGTCCTTGTCTTTGGGGTTCAGTGTGGGGCCTACGGCTGTTCGATGTACTGGTGCACGATGGAAATTGGCGCACCGCCGCAGAAAGTTTGCCGGTCACAAACATGATCCGCAATCACCACCTGTCAAAGTCTATGGCGGACGTCGGGTGGGGCGAGTTGGTCCGGCAACTTGAATATCAAGCAGAATGGTACGGTAGAACGGTTGTGAAAATCGACAAGTTCTACCCCTCCAGCAAACGGTGTTTTGATTGCGGTCCCATCATGCCGAAGATGCCCCGCCCTATCCGACACTGGACGTGTCCAGCGTGTGGAGTGCATCACGACCGAGATGCCAACGCCGCGCAAAACATCCTAGCCGCAGGGCTTGCGGTGTTAGCCTGTGGCGAGGCCATAAGACCCGCTCGAAAGCTGAAAAGCCCACGAGCAGGCAAGCCTCAACGAAGCAGGAAGGCCCAGTAGCGATACTGGGAATCCCCACCAGTACTCGCTGTAAAGCTCGCCGGCTTTGGCCGTGGGGAGGATGTCAAAATCAGCGAGGTATAGTATCTATGAGGTATCGGTGGCGGATCAGAGCATTGCCTGGCGTCTTACGCCAACGTCGCCATACATGAAAAGCAAAACTAGAGCCTTTCCTGCCCGATCAGTGCACCTGGATTCGCGGGCAAAGACGGCACTATTTATGGCGCGGTGGGTGGGGTGCGTACAATACTTACCGGTTATTCTTTGGTATTTTTGCGGGTTACGCATCAGGAGCATTGTTGTTGTTTTCGCCATCGTCCATCAGGCGTTGAGTCACCAGACGGGCATGGTGGCGAATTTCTTCACGCGTTAAGATACCCTTTTGCACCAAGAGATCAAAGAGTACGGTGACGGATAGTCCGTGCTGATATAGGGTGTAGCGAAGATCCTCGGGGTCTCTGCTTGACATCGGCACCTCACTGTTCCATGGTTGACTGAAGTATGCCACGGTTTGGCGATCGGTAAACGGAGGGCATGGGCTAGCGTGAAGCGTTTGACGGAGAAGAACCTTATCGCCATGGTCAAAAATTTGCAGTTACCCTTGCCGGAGGGGTTTGTTGGGATTGGCGATGACGCTGCGGTTCTGCCAAAAAAAAATGCGCCGTGGGTTATATCCCAGGACATGCTGGTTGAGGGTACGCACTTTCGTTGGGACTGGTCGGAACCACAGGCCGTGGGGTATAAAGCGGCCGCCGTTAACCTAAGCGACATGGCTGCCATGGGAGCAATTCCTGAGGCGGCGCTGACCAGTCTGGCGATTCCTAAGGACATGTCGATGGAGGTCATTGCGGATCTGTACCAAGCACTAACAGCCGCACTTGGGGAGTTTGGGGTACCCATCGTGGGAGGCGATACGGTAGGGACGCACGGCCGTTTCGTGATTGACGTGACGATTTTGGGAGTTCCCACGGTGTTTGGGCCGGTGTTGCGTCAGGGAGCCCAAGTGGGGGATCGTTTAATGATGACCGGGACGATTGGGGCCAGTCGAGGAGGACTCGCTCTTCTGCAAGCGGGCATTCCTTGGCCAGGCCGCGATGCGGATGAGAAGACATTATTGACGGCCCACTTGCGGCCTGTGCCCCGGGTTGCGATCGGCCAAAAGGCAGCGGAGTATGTTCATGCCATGACAGACATTAGCGACGGATTAGCCGTGGAAGTCGGGGAACTAACTTTAGGGGCAGACATTTGGATGGAAAAGCTGCCGGTATGGGATGCCACTCGGCGTGTGGCGGGTCGACTGGGCCAAGATGTGGATTCGTGGGTCGCCTTTGGCGGGGAGGACTACGAATTATTGATGGCGGTTCCCCCCGAGCGGGTTGAAGCCATGAAGGCGCTGGGACAAGCAGTCGGCCTGGTGGAAGTAGGCATGGTGACAGACCGATCAGAGATTCGTTGGATCAAGGCGGGTCGTCCCGTGCGGATTGACGGCCGGGAGGTGGCCTTTGACCATTTCTTACGCAACTGAGTATCAAGTGTCTGACCTGGGTGAGACCCGCCAAGTGGCCAAAGAGATAGCCGCGGTGCTCTTGTCGCGCCGTAGCGGTGTCATTTTGTTCCGAGGGCCACTGGGAGCAGGAAAAACCACGTTGGTGCAATCTATCTGTCGCCACCTGGGGATTAGGGACACCGTAACCTCCCCCACTTTCGACTTGCTTCACCAATATGTGATAGAAGAATTGACGGTTTTTCACATTGACGGATATCGTCTATCCGATCCTGGCGAGTGGGAGGTGCTCGATTTGCCTTCTCAGGATGAGCTAGGCTTTATCATTCTGGCGGAATGGGGATCTATATTGCAGGCAGATTATCCAGACCGATTAGAAGTCGATGTGGAACTTACGGACCTGTCTGGGGAAACGCGCCGCATTCGGCTGCAAGGAATCGGACCATTTTGGTCGCACCAGGTGCGGGAGTGGGAAGGAGTACACGCCCGTGGGATTTAAGGTCATGGGAGTTGACGCATCAGGACCTGTCGTGACGGTGGGCTACATAGACGACGGCACGGCAGTAGCGGAACTGTCGTTTCGCGGGTCGCGTTTGGCGGGCGCTCATTTAGTGGAATGGGTCGATCAGGTGACTGCACTGCTTGGCCCGCCTGATGGACTGGCTGTTGGCATCGGGCCCGGATCATACACCGGGGTGCGCATTGCCGTGACTGCCGCCAAGGCCCTGGCCTATGGATGGCGCATCCCCATTCAAGGCGTATCGTCTTTGGCGGCTTGGGCTCGAGCGGTCCCCAACCAGCGCGTGGTTGTCACAAGTGAAAGACGGGGCCGTGCTTTTTACATGGGATACTATTGGACTGGAGGGAGCCAAGCTCAACCGATTTGGCCCGACAGTGCCATTTCCGGGGATCTTCCGGCCATTTTTCCGGTCAACGATGAAGTGGTGGTGTTGGGACCCGTCGGCCAGGACCCTGCGATGCTTCGAAAAATAGGGGTTCGAGCCAAACCCGGCCGCGAGGACCTTTCGGGCGTGGCTGTAGCATTGCTTGGCTGGCCAGGGTTACAATGGGGGCGAGGCGAAGATCCCGTGGCGATTGCCCCCGCATACCTGCGATCTCCCGCAACCAGCGGGTCGAGTGAGGTGATATATGGCGATTCCTAACCAGCCTGACGAATCAGAGGTGCTGGTTCGCGACATGTACCTATCCGATCTAGACGCGGTTATGCGGATTGAGTCGTCTTCTTTTCCTACCCCGTGGTCGCGTGCCGCCTTTCAAAGCGAGTTGGTGGAAAATAACTTTGCCGCGTACCTCGTCTTGGATTTTCACGGTCGCGTGGTCTCGTACGGAGGCATGTGGCTCATTTTAGATGAGGCTCATGTCACCAATGTGGCGGTACACCCCGATTTTCGTGGTTATCACCTGGGGGAACGCATGATGCAAGGCTTATTGGCGCGATCACGCGCCCTGGGTGCTTTGCGCATGACTCTGGAAGTGCGTCGCACCAATTTGGTGGCGCAGAACCTCTATCAAAAACTGGGGTTCATCCAACTGGGGGTGCGGCGCGCCTATTATAGCGATCCGCGCGAAGATGCGTTTATTATGTGGAAGGATCCGCTTTAAGGGTTTGGCTTGGGGTTTTTGGGTCCGGGAAATGCGGTCCTTTTCGTAACACCTCCCCACCAGGTGGCGATCGCGCCTAGCCCTCCGAATAATACTGCAAACATGGCGGCCGCCAATAGGGCACTGGGGATGGCGTGCAGTGTTAGCATCGTGAAGGCGGCTTGGGTGGGGACTTGTGGAACATACTGGGAAAAAGCCCTGGCAGCCGGGGGCAGGTGGCGGATGGTTTCAGAAATTCCTGTGCCCAGGGCACCTACGAAAGATCCCACAAAAAGGCCCGTGAAGAATCGGTGTTGGTGTCGGCGCTTTTTGAGACTGCGCCCCATTAGAACGAACAGCACGACACTTATCAGGAAGGACACGAAGTGGCCAATCGAGGTAAGGCTATAGGTATAGCGTGACAGCGTCAATGTACTGGGCCCCACCCATGTGACTAGCAACAACACGGTATAGCGTGTGATCAGCATGACAGGCATCCTCTCCCATCCGATACTGTAAGCGAAGTGGAGGCAATCTATGCGCATCTTAGGAATTGAGTCATCGTGCGATGATACGGCGGGTGCGGTGGTCGAGGATGGACGACAGCTCATCGTGGCGGAGCGGCTATCTTCTTCGAGCTTGCAGCGCCGGTTCGGAGGGATTGTGCCGGAGGTGGCCGCTCGTGAGCATACGTTGGCGGTCCTGCCTGTGGTCGCGGGGTTGATGGAGAGCGCGAAGCTGGACCAGTCCGACATCGACGCTGTTGCCGTAACCCAGGGTCCGGGACTCATTGGCGCCCTCTTGGTTGGTGTCACCTTTGCCAAAGCGCTGGCCTTGGCTTGGCACAAGCCCTTAATTGGAGTGCACCACCTCGAGGCGCATATGTATGTCAACGCCCTGGTTGAGCCCATTCAGTTTCCGGCGTTGGTCCTGGTGGTGTCGGGTGGCCACACCAGCTTGGTGTATTGGCGTGATCACGGGGATTTGACGGTCTTGGGCAGCACGCGTGACGATGCGGCCGGTGAGGCTTTTGACAAGGGAGCCAGAATTCTTGGCCTATCATATCCCGGCGGGCCTGAGATAGAAAAGTTGGCCGCCACCGCTCCGTCGGAGGTTTTGTTTTCTCTGCCGGTCGCACGGCTCGAGGCCGGTTCCCTGGACTTTAGTTTCAGTGGGGTGAAAACCGCATTTAGTGCGTTAGTCAAGGCACATTCCGAGGCTAGG
Source organism: Bacillota bacterium (assembly GCA_021806205.1). Taxonomy (GTDB): domain Bacteria; phylum Bacillota; class Sulfobacillia; order Sulfobacillales; family Sulfobacillaceae; genus Sulfobacillus_B. Next base: position 5,987 of record JAJZXX010000252.1, read on the forward strand.
GCAGAATGCGCCAAAGCCCTGGAAGATGCGATCGTTGAGGCCTTGTGCCGAAACTTAAACATGGCCTACGAACATTATCCCGTTCATCAGGTGTATTTAGCAGGAGGGGTCGCGGCCAATACGCGGCTCCAAGAGCGTGTGCGTGAATGGGGCCGATGCCATGGGGTCGCGGTTCATGTTCCGCCGCGCGAATACTGTACCGACAATGGGGCTATGGTGGCGGCGGCTGGATATTATCGGTATCGCTTAGGGTACGCCATGTCGATGGCCGACGGACCTCTGACGCCGTGGCCGCTTCAAAACGTGTCGATTAAAGGGGGCTAGTGGGTGTTAATGGATTTCGGGGAGTTCTCTCCCGTCGTCGAATCTCCGGTTTTTTTGGCCCCGGGCTCTTATGTGGTAGGACAAGCAGAACTAAAGGCTCAGGCTTCGGTGTGGTTTAATGCGGTTATCCGTGCCGACACCGAGCGCATTTGCTTAGGGGCGTCAAGCAACCTGCAGGACAATTGCACCCTGCATGCTGATTTTGGATATCCTTGCCTTATCGGGGACGACGTGACGATTGGACACGGGTCGGTGATTCATGGGGCCGCCATTTCGGACCGGGTGTTGGTGGGAATGGGCAGCATTATCATGAATGGCTGCCATGTGGCATCGGACGTGGTGGTGGCAGCGGGCACGCTCATTACGGAAGGCACTGAGATTCCCCCGCGCTCTTTGGTGATGGGCCGACCCGGCCGGGTCGTGCGGTCCTTAACTGATCAAGAGGTGGAGCGGATTCGTTGGTCTTCCGCCCATTACGTGGGGCAATGGCTCAATCAAGGTTGGCATTTCCAGTAATGGTGCGGATGTGGATGAAACGAGGCGAAGACGCGTAGTTTAATATCAACCGGTACTTCCCAAAGAAAAAGGCGGTCCATATATGAAGCGAGTCCATTTTATCGGTATTGGCGGCTACAGCATGAGTGGATTAGCCTTGTGGCTTCATCACTTAGGCTATACGGTTACGGGTTCCGACATGTCGTCGTCTAGTCGTACCGAACGTTTACTATTGCATGGCATACCGGTCACGTTCGGCCATGATGTCGAGCATTTGGCGGGCGTTGACGAAGTGATCTACAGTACGGATGTGGCCGCGGAAAACGTGGAGCGGGCGGCGGCCGTCAAAGCAGGTCTGATCGTGCGACACCGTTCTGATCTCTTAGCCGAGATTATGGCGGCTAAGCGAGCGATCACCGTGAGTGGCACGCATGGCAAGACGACGACCACCACGATGATTGGGACGGCATTAGCCCGAGCCGGATTAGACCCTTCGGTGTTGGTCGGGGGAGAGGTGGAATCGTTTGGCGGCAATGTGCGCGTAGGGCAATCACCGTGGATTGTGGTGGAAGCCGACGAAAGCGACGGAAGCTTTTTGCGGTATCGGCCGGAAATTGCCGTGGCTACCAACATCGAGCCGGAACATCTTGAACATTTTAATGAAAGTTTTCAGGTATTGACGGAGGCATTTGCCAGCTACTTGGGGACGGTCCCCAAACATGGCGCTGCTATTGTAGGCTACGATGATCCGGTGTTGGCAGCCCTAATCGATACCTTAAATGTGCCATCTTTAACCTATGGATTTTCGCCGGGCGCGAGAGTACGCGGCGTGATTGAGCGCCAAGACCGAGCCGCCACTATTTTTCATGTGTTTGACGACACGCTTCATCTGGGATCGATTCAACTGGAGGTCCCGGGCTTGCATAATGTTAAAAATGCGCTGGCCGTGATTGCGGTGGCACAACATCTCAATGTCGATCGCACCGCCGTGTTTCGTGCCTTGGCCGAATTCCGCAATGCCAACCGTCGCTTTCAAGTGTTGGTGACCAGCCCCGTGTTAGTGGTGGATGACTACGCCCATCACCCCACGGAAATTCGCGCGACCTTGGAAGCATGCCGCCAAGTGACCCCGGGTCGCGTGATCGCCTTGTTCCAGCCGCAACGATATGTTCGCACCATGCGTCTATGGGATGAATTTCTGGGAGCTTTTGATGCATGCGACATGTTGATTATGACGGAGATTTACGCGCCACCGGGCGAAAGTCCGATTGGCGGGATCTCCGGCCAAGCCTTGGCTGAAGCCATAGAAAGAAGGCAGAGTGTCACAGTCCACTATGTACCCGATATGTTCCAAGCCATCGATCTGGTGTTGCCGATTTTGGTGCCCGGAGACACCTTTTTAACGATGGGAGCGGGCCCGGTCCATAAGGTTGGGGAGCGGATGTCGCAACTATTGGCATAGGTCCCAGGAAGAATTGTCGTGCATAGCTGGCGTATGGTAGACTTGTCAAAACTTCGAATGCTGTCGAAATCAAGGGGGAGAACTGTGAATAGCGAAGAGAAGTTTGCCTTTCAGGCACTGACCTTCGATGATGTCTTGTTATTGCCGGGATACTCGTCCGTACTACCCAGGGATGTGGATGTCAGCACACAATTTACCCGTCATATTCGCTTGAACATTCCGCTAGTCTCGGCGGGAATGGACACGGTGACTGAAGCCAGAATGGCCATTGCCATGGCGAGAGAAGGCGGGATTGGGGTCATCCACAAGAATATGTCGGTGGCTATGCAGGCGAGCGAAGTCGACAAGGTCAAGCGCAGTGAGCATGGGGTCATTATTGACCCCATCTTTTTATCGCCAGACCATCCTGTGCAAGATGCTCTGGAACTCATGAGCCGCTATCGTATTTCCGGTGTGCCAATTGTGCGGGAGGGCGGGTATTTGGTTGGCATTCTCACCAACCGGGATCTTAGGTTTGAAGAACATTTTGATCGTCCTATCCGCGAAGTGATGACGCGCGAGAATCTGGTAACGGCACCGGAAGGGACCACTCTCGAAGAGGCTAAAAAGCTCTTGGGTCAGCACCGGATAGAAAAACTGCCGCTGGTCGACACAAAGGGACGGCTACGCGGGTTAATTACTATTAAAGATATCGAGAAAGCGCGCAAGTTTCCTCATGCGGCCAAAGATGCCAACGGACGACTGTTGGCGGCGGCGGCCATATCTGTCGGAGAAGGAACGTTGGAACGGGTGGCTGCGTTAATGCAGGCGCGCGTCGATGTCGTGGTTGTCGATAGTGCGCATGGCCACTCGGAAGGCGTCTTGCGCACCATCCGCGCCATTAAGGCGGAATTTCCCGATCTCGAGGTGGTGGGCGGCAATGTGGCTACCCCAGAAGGAGCCGAGGCGCTCATTCAAGCCGGGGTCGATGCGGTTAAGGTCGGTGTGGGTCCGGGGTCCATCTGTACGACCAGGATTGTGGCCGGGATCGGGGTTCCACAGATCACGGCCGTGTTTGATTCCTATCGAGTGGCCGAGCGCGAGGGTGTCCCGGTTATCTCCGATGGCGGTATTCGATGGTCTGGCGATATCGCCAAGGCGTTGGCGGCGGGAGCGTCCTCGGTCATGATTGGTTCCTTGTTTGCTGGAACCGAAGAAAGCCCCGGTGAGATGGAGATTTTTAAGGGGCGGTCGTTTAAGGTGTATCGGGGCATGGGATCGCTGGGCGCGATGAAGCAGGGCTCTAGTGACCGCTATTTTCAGGATGATCTGGACTTGGAAAAGTTAGTGCCCGAGGGAATTGAGGGCCGGGTGCCGTATCGCGGCTCGCTGGCCGACACCACTTATCAACTCATCGGCGGCATTCGGTCCGGCATGGGGTACTGCGGATCGGAGAATTTGTCCCAACTCAGGCAAAAAGCCCGGTTTGTGCGTATAACCGGGGCGGGGCTGACAGAAAGCCACCCGCATGACGTTCAGATTACGAAGGAAGCGCCAAATTATAGTCTTTAGGTGAAGGCGCAATTCTTCCTATCTCATTTTTGGCAGGGGACAGGAGTGAGCGTCCTCAATGAAAGGGAGAGATTTGTGGCGCAATTAGTGATCGAGGGAGGCCATGCGCTGGTCGGAGACGTTGCGGTCGAAGGCTCCAAAAACAGTGCGTTACCGATTATTGTGGCGGCTGCCCTCGCCGCCGAGGGACAAACCGTCTTGGAAAACGTTCCCCGCTATACGGATATTCTTGATTTATGCCAGATCTTGCGGGAGTTGGGATGTTCGGTCCAGTGGCTTTGGGATAATCGACTGGCCATCGATGCGACCCAATTATCAACCCACCGGGCGCGTTATGACTTAGCCAAAAAACTTCGCGGTTCCACCTATCTAGTTGGACTGTTGCTGGCTCGTCTAGGACAGGCGGATGTGGCTTTCCCGGGTGGATGCCAGATCGGATCCCGTCCGGTCAATTTTCACATTCAGGGGTTTCAAGCGCTTGGTGCCGATATGCGGCTCGAACACGGATCGATTCAAGGAACGGTGTCGGGGCGGCTTAAGGGGTCGCGCGTCTATGTAGAGCGAGCATCATTTGGGACGACCTTAAATCTTATGATCGCGGGAAGTTTAGCCGAGGGCACCACGATATTGGAGAATGCCGCCATGGAACCAGAAATTGTGGATGTGGCCAATTTTCTTAATGCCATGGGCGCTAGAGTCCGGGGCGCGGGCACCAACTTGGTGCGCCTAGAAGGGGTAAAATCGCTGAAAGGGGCGCATCACGAAATTATTCCGGATCGACTCGAAGCGGGGACCTATTTGTTGGCGGGGGCCATCACGGGCGGAGTGGTTACGGTGAGCAATGTGATCCCTGAGCATTTGCGTACAGTGCTCTTAAAACTCGATCAGTGCGGCGCTCATATCGAAGAAGATATGGATTGGATCCGCATCATGGGCGTGCCGCGCGTCCAAGCCGTCGACATCGAGACCCTTCCATACCCCGGGTTCCCCACCGATCTCCAGCCGCAAATGGTTTCGTTGCTATCGCTGGCCGACGGTGTCGCGGTGGTGCAAGAGACGGTATTTGAAAATCGCTTCGGGTTTACCCACGACTTGGCGCGATTGGGGGCTGATGTCAAGGTCGATCGCGAAACGGCGATTATACGGGGAGTCGAACGATTGACGGGGGCCCCGGTCCAAGCGCAGGATATTCGCGGAGGGGCGGCGTTAGTGTTAGCAGCGCTGAAAGCCGAAGGTGTGTCTGTCGTGGACAGTGTCGAATACATTGACCGGGGATATCACAGTATCGAAGAAAAGCTGGGGGCATTAGGAGCCAAGATTTCTCGGAATCTCTAACTTCAGTCAAAGGGGGGACAGAAGATGCCACAAACAGTGGTGGTGGCGATGGCACGCACGCCTTTTGTGAATTTTGGGGGTGCGCTTAAGGACGTGTCCGCCACGGAGTTGGGGGCTTGTGCCATCGCGGGTGCGATGGCCAGGAGCGAAGTGGAACCATCCAGTATTGACTATGTGTATATGGGCCAAGTGGTCCAGGCGGGTGCGGGACAAATCCCCTCCCGGCAGGCGAGCATTAAGGCAGGGCTGCCCGATACGGTGCCTTCCGATACTATTAACAAAGTGTGTGCGTCGAGTCTTCGCGCCGTTAATCTTGCCGATATGGCGATTCGCCTCAATGACATCCAGTCCGCGGTGGCTGGCGGGATGGAGTCCATGAGCCAGGCGCCCTACTTGGTCCCAGGCGCCCGGTGGGGCGTGCGGATGGGCGACGCCGCCTTCGTGGATGCGGTGGTGCATGACGGCCTTTGGTGCAGCTTTGGCGCATGCCATATGGGGGTGTACGGCAGTGAAGTCGCCGAGGAATATCACATCACTCGAGACGAGCAGGATCGCTGGGCCTATCAGAGCCATCAACGGGCGTTAGAGGCTATCGATCAAGGGCGGATGGCCGAGGAAATCGTCCCGGTAGAGGTGAAGGGCAAAAAAGGTGCCGTTACGATGGTTCAGGACGATCGGGGGCCTAGGCGGGACACCACCCTACTAAAAATGTCTCAATTGAAGCCGGCTTTTCAATCCGGGGGAACCGTGACCGCTGGGAACGCGCCCGGTTTGACGGACGGAGCGGCGGCCCTGGTGCTGATGTCGTCTGACGCGGCACGTGAGCGGGGACTAACCCCCCTGGCGACGATTGTTAGCACCGGATGGGCATCGCGCGAACCCAAGTACTTACATACCGTACCGGCTTATGCGACGGAAGCGGCCCTGTCAAAAGCGGGTCTGACGGCCCGTGATCTGGCACTGGCCGAAATCAACGAAGCCTTTGCTGCCGTTACCTTAACGAGTATGGGGCTCCTAGGGTTGTCTGAAAATCGGGTAAATGTGAACGGAGGCGCGGTCGCCCTAGGGCACCCCATCGGGGCCTCGGGCGCGCGCATTCTCATGACACTGATTTTTGAGCTGCACCGACGTGGCGGTGGGTACGGGGCGGCGGCTATTTGCAGTGGTGGAGGACAGGGCGAAGCGACGGTTGTTCGAGTCGATTAGGCAAAGGGGGGACGGGGATGCCAAGCATTTTGGTGGTGGGAGCTGGACAAATGGGACAAGGTATCGCTCAGACAGCAGCGGTCAGTGGGTTTCAGGTCTTTGTTACAGATGCCCTCCCGGACGGGTTGAATCGGGGGACGGACAACATCAAGCATCGCGTTCAGGGTCAAGTGGACAAAGGGCTTATGTCCCTGGCGGATGCGGAGTTGGCAATTTCCCGTCTAAACGCCCTGGACCGATTGGAAGACGCACCGAGTGTTGACTTGGTGGTAGAGGCTATTTGGGAAGATGAGGCGGCTAAACTCGAAATTTTCCGTACCCTAGATGCTCGGATGGGATCAGCAACCATCCTGGCTAGCAATACGTCCTCGATTAGCATTACGCGCTTGGCCCGTGTAACCAAAAGGCCTCAGCAAGTGATTGGCATGCACTTTATGAATCCGGTGCCAGTGATGGCGCTGGTTGAGGTAATTCGGGGGGAACTGACGGCTGATGCTACCGTTCGGGCGGTGCTCCAATGGGCGAAAGATCTGGGCAAGATTCCGGTTGAAGCCCGGGATTATCCGGGATTTGTGGCCAATCGCATTTTAATGCCGATGATTAACGAGGCAATTTTTGCCTTGGGCGAGGGCGTGGCTGACCGGGACGCGATTGACACGGTGATGAAGCTCGGTATGCACCATCCGATGGGACCTTTGACGTTAGCAGATTTTATTGGGTTGGACACCTGTCTATCCATATTGGAGGTACTCTACCAGGGGTTTGGCGACCCGAAATATCGGCCTGCGCCGCTATTGCGGAAAATGGTCGATGCCGGATTATATGGTAAGAAGAGTGGCCGCGGCTTTTATGACTATGCGAGCTCGGCGCTCTAAGCGCGTCTCAGGATGGCCGCGAACTTTTCGTCTGGACGGGAGAAGACAGAGGCAGTTTTGCCGGGGCATGCTTTAACCCGAGATCTTTTACATACTGCGGCATTGTGACAAATTGGTAGCCCTCGGACGTGAGAGCGGGCAGGATGGCTTCTAAGGCGTCAACGGTGTGGGATCGGTTGCCGCCGCCGTCATGCATGAGTACGATGGCGTTAGGTCGGATGTGAGTCAATACCCGGGCTGTAATGATGGGAGTGGAGGGCCCGGTCCAGTCACGGGTGTCGATTGACCAGAGGGTTAGCGTGTATCCCCGCGCCGCCATATAGGTCACCAGCGTGTGGTTGGAATTGCCAAACGGAGGACGATAGAAGGGGACGCTGGGAATGCGTTCCTTCTTTAAAAGCTCTTCCGTTCGCGCAGCGTCTTGGCCTATGGCGGTAATGCCCACCTGGAAGTAATTGAGGTGGCGGTACCCGTGGTTGGCCACGACCGATCCTTGTTTAACAATCTCCCGCGCAATGCGCGGGAATTGAGCCACTTCGGAGCCCAATACAAAAAATGTGGCATGGGCATGATATCGCGTCAAGAGATTCAAAATCTCTCCGGTATAGGGTGACGAGGGCCCATCGTCAAAAGTGAGGGCGACGATTGGTCGAGAACGGGGAGGGCTGCCCGGCGTGCTTAATAACGGGGAGTGCGGGGCGTTTTGGGGTAGACCCGCCATAAAAGCGGCCACCATGGCCGCAACGAGCACGGCTTCCCACCATTTGTATCGTTTCAACGCGTATCCCGCCTTGGTTCTGGTTGTCTTATGCTTATGAGATGGAGGAGAAACTTATGTTGACCCGGTGCGTGGCAAGCCCCGCCGTTAGGCCGGGGAAGGATAGCGCGGACGGTGTAGCCGCTCTTGGGTTTTCGTGTAGGGTCTGCTGTTGCTCGATGTACTGGCGGACGATGGAGATTGGCGCACCGCCGCGGCTTGAGGCGACGGATGATGGCGACCACAGCACACCGTTCCAGGAGTGTTTCTCGATGTCTGGGCGCTCCTTGCGCAACAGACGGCTGGAGACGCCCTTGAGGCTGTTCACCAAATTCGAGACAGCGATCTTGGGCGGATGCTCAACCAGCAGATGGACATGATCGTCCTATCCGTCCATCTCGATCAGGTATGCCTCGAAATCGGCGCAGACCTTGGCGAAGACCACACGCAGCCGATTGATGGCGTCGCCATCGAACACGCTGCGGTGACATTGCGCCATAGAGACCAAGTGGACGGGCATCGTGAAAACACCGTGGTGTCCATGTCGAATATCGTTGTCATCGCTCATAGACCCCGCGTATAATTGAGCCATGAAACGACGTCAAGCCTTCAAGTACGAACTTAGGCCCAACGGCCAGCAGGAACGGCAGATGCGCCGCTTCGCGGGTTCGTGCTGGTTCGTCTACAACAAGGCGCTGGCGTTGCAGAAAGAGCGTTACGAGCGCGGCGAGAAGACGCTGGGCTATGCGGGTCTGTGCAAGCTGCTCACCGAGTGGCGGACCCACGCAGAAACGACTTGGCTGGCGGATGCGTCGGTCCATCCATTGCAACAGGCGCTCAAGCACTTGGAGCGAGCCTATGCCAAGCGAGCAGATTTATCGCGCTTGAAGAAGAAGGGCAAGCACGACCGCTTCCGTTATTCCGATCCGAAGCAAATCAAGCTCGACCAAGCCAACAGCCGCCTCTTCCTGCCCAAGCTCGGCTGGTTGCGCTATCGCAACAGCCGGGACGTGGTCGGTACGGTGAAGAACGTCACCATCAGCCTGTCGTGCGGCAAGTGGTACGTGAGCATTCAGACGGAGCGTGAGGTTGAGCAACCGATCCCGAACTGTGGGTCCGTCGGTGTCGACATGGGCATAGCTTGCTTTGCCACGCTATCGGACGGCACGGTCTACGTCCCGCTCAACAGTTTCAAGCGGCATGGAGCCGCGTTGCGCAAGGCGCAGCAGGCCGTGAGCCGCAAGGTGACGTTCAGCAACAACTGGAAGAAGGCGAAAGCCAGAGTTCAGCGCATCGGCAATGCCCGCCACGACTTCCTGCATAAGACCTCGACCGCGATCAGCAAAAACCACGCGATGGTGTGTATCGAGGCCTTGCAGGTACGGAATATGTCCAGGTCGGCGGCAGGCACAACCGAAAGGCCGGGTACGAAAGTTCGGGCCAAGTCCGGCCTGAACCAATCCATCCTCGATCAAGGCTGGTTCGAGTTCCGCCGGCAACTGGACTACAAGCTGGCGTGGAACGGCGGCTGGCTCGGCGGACAACCGCCGAACGCAGGAGCGGTTCGCCTGTGAAGTGAGCGGTGCAGTAATGCCGCCAGCAGCAGGAACCCACCGAAGCGACTAAGCGGCGGCTCAACGCCGTGCCTGAGCGCCGTAGGAATCCCCGGCCTTCAGGCCGGGGAGGATGTCAAGGAAGGATTTTTGACGTCCGAGCCGAACTAGGCAAAAAGAGGTGTTATAGGACATGCGTCACGTGTCGGTCGGGATATTGGCATTAGGGGCTTTCCTAGCGGCGGTGTTGGGCTGGCAACACATCTGGCATATCTTGCGAGATGCTCGCACACTCGCTCTGATTGGGTGGTTGGTGGGCTTAGTGGGGCTTATGCTTTTGATTGGCCGCCGTCATCAGCAAAGTGCGCGCCGCATGGCAGTGGGCCTTTTGCTGTCAAGTCTGGGACTGGCTCTCATGTCTGTTCCCATGGATGCGCGCGGTTTGCTTACTGGGATTCGAGTTGGCTATGCCGGGAGCCTTTTGGCGGTGTTGCCCCATGCCTGGCGGATCTGGCGGGCTGAGTCAGGACGACGGTTGAAAAGCAACGCGGAGCACTTAACCCGGGGAGTGTTGTAGGGATGTCCAATCATCCTGATTTGCCGCACTTGGATAAGGAGGGGCATGTCCACATGGTGGACGTGCACACAAAAAGCGATACTCGACGCCGGGCCATCGCCAGTGGGCGCCTTTTGACACGCAAAGAGGTCGTGAAGTTAGTTGTGGATGGCCAGGCTCCGAAAGGAGATGTCTTGGCGGTAGCGCGGGTGGCCGGCATCATGGCGGCGAAAAAAACTGCGGAATGGATTCCCTTAGCGCATCCGCTCCCGTTAACCTCTATCGGCGTGGACATTCTGGTCTCTGACGAGAGCTTTACGGTGACGGCCCAGGTGGAGACGGTCGGGAAGACCGGGGTGGAGATGGAAGCCCTTACTGCGGTAAGCGCGACCCTGTTGACCATCTATGACATGTTAAAGGCTCAGGATCGGGCCATGACTATTAATGACGTGCGAGTGTTGTCTAAGAGCGGTGGACGCTCTGGCGACTTTAGCGTAAACGGGGAGAGACCCAATGCCAACAATGCGAGCAGCCATACTAACCAGTAGCGACGCCGGATCGCGAGGCGAGCGTGAGGATCTTTCCGGCCAGCGCTTATGCGAGTTAGTGCAGGAAATTGCTGAACTTAGCGACTATCAGGTGCTGCCGGATGAGCCCGTGGAATTAGAACGTCAGATCTGGCGGTGGATTCGCCAAGGGATTAATCTGGTGGTCACCACGGGGTCAACCGGATTGGGGCCGCGTGACGTGCTGCCCGAGGTGGCGCGTCGCATCATTGACCGTGAAATACCGGGCATGGCGGAAGCCATGCGATCGGAATCCTTGAAGCATACTCCGTTTGGCATGATTTCACGACAGGTGGCGGGTGTTCGGGAAGAGACCCTTATTATTAACTTCCCCGGTTCCCCAGCCGCCATTGATGAATTATGGCCAGTGGTGGCACCGGTAGTGCCCCACGTCTTGAATCTCATTCGGGGTGAGACGCGACACGACGCGTTAGATATAGATCAGCCTGTTCCACCCGGGGATTTTGGAGTCTGACTGTGGACATGGGTTTTAAATCTTCTTGAGGAAAGTATTTGACGTGGAACCGGAATTTCGCTATTATCCCATATGGAATCCGTTAGCACTCACCTCACGCGAGTGCTAACGCGGTAGAGCACATACCAACGCTGAAGGAGGGAGTTCGGTGGATATTCGTCCGTTGAGCGACCATGTGGTCGCCAAACCTATCAGTGAAGAAAAAACGGTCGGCGGCATTGTGCTGCCAGACACCGCTAAAGATAAATTGCAGCGGGCGGAAGTTGTTGCAGTGGGTAGCGGTCGCCTGTTAGAGAACGGTAGTCGCGTACCTCTAGAAGTCACGGTGGGCGACGTCATTTTGTTCCAAAATGATTTTGGGCAAAAGGTTCGCATAAGTGACGCCGACTACTTGCTATTGCGTGAAGGGGACATTGTCGCCGTGCTGGCGGCCGCTTCCGTCATAGCCTAGGACATATCCCTCAAGTTGAAGGAGGACGCAAGTCGATGGCAAAGCAGATGGTTTATGAAGAGGACGCCCGACGTGCACTAGAGCGTGGGGTTGACAAGCTGGCAAACGCGGTCAAAGTGACACTCGGGCCCAAGGGTCGCAATGTGGTGTTGGAGAAGAAGTTTGGGGCTCCTTTGATTACCAATGACGGCGTGACCATTGCTCGTGAGATTGAACTGGAAGATCCTTTTGAGGCGATGGGTGCCCAGTTGGTCAAGGAAGTCGCCACCAAGACTCAGGATGTTGCCGGAGACGGTACCACGACCGCGACGGTACTGGCGCAAGCCATGACTCATGAAGGGTTAAAGAACGTCACAGCGGGTGCTAATCCCATGGGAATCCGCCACGGGATTGAGGCAGCCGTGAACGCGGCGGTCGAGGAGATTAAGAAAATTTCCAAGCCCATTGAGGGGAAGGCAGCCATCACCCAAGTGGCTTCAATTTCGGCGAATGACCCGGAAATTGGTGCGCTTATCGCCGAAGCGATGGAGAAGGTAGGAGCCGACGGGGTCATCACCGTGGAAGAGTCCAAAACCATGGGGACAACCTTGGAAACGGTTGAAGGTATGCAGTTTGATCGGGGATACATTTCGCCGTACATGGTGACCGACACCGAGAAGATGGAAGCGGTTTTGAGTGACCCCTATATCCTTATCACCGACCGCAAGATCTCGGCCATCCAAGATCTCCTGCCGGTGCTTGAAAAGATTGTTCAGCGCGGCAAGCCCTTGGTGATTATTGCGGAGGACATCGAAGGCGAAGCATTGGCTACGTTGGTTGTGAACAAGCTGCGTGGCACTCTAACGGCAGTTGCCGTCAAAGCCCCAGGGTTCGGCGATAGGCGCAAGGCAATGCTGGAGGACATCTCCATCTTAACCGGCGGCCAAGTGATTTCCGAAGACCTGGGTCTCAAGCTTGAGAATGTCACCCCGGAAATGCTGGGTCAAGCCCGTCAGATCAAGGTCGCGAAAGAAGAGACAACCATCGTGGATGGTCACGGCCAAGATTCGGACATCAAAAAGCGGATTGCCGTGATTAGGAACCAAATTGAGGATACCACTTCCGACTACGACAAGGAGAAGCTGCAGGAGCGCTTAGCCAAGTTGTCGGGCGGTGTGGCGGTCATTCAAGTAGGAGCGGCCACTGAGGTCGAACTGAAAGAGAAGAAGCTTCGGATCGAGGATGCCTTATCGGCGACCCGCGCTGCGGTCGAAGAGGGTATTGTGGCAGGCGGCGGCACGGCCTTCATCAGGGCGCTCGGGGCATTGGACGGCCTCAAGCTGGATGGAGACCAAAAGATTGGCGCGGCGATTGTCCGGCGGGCCTTGGAAGAGCCCGTCCGCCAGATTGCGCAGAACGCCGGCCTCGAGGGCTCGGTGATTGTGGAGATGGTCAAGAAAGAAACCGGCAACCGCGGTTATGATGTGGCCGACAACCGAATAGTCGATATGGTTGAGGCAGGCATTGTCGACCCGGCTAAAGTGACCCGTTCGACCTTGCAAAATGCAGCGTCTATTGCGGGCATGTTGCTTACCACAGAGGTGTTGGTGGCGGATAAGCCGGAGAAGAAGGAAGCGGCACCTCCCGGCGGCGGCATGGGCGGTATGGGCGGTATGGGCGACATGATGATGTAATCTGGGACAGACGAGGGGCCTTCGGGCCCCTTTTTTTTGTAAAAGATTCGGAACGTTCCTCATGCATCGGAATGAAATTGGCAAATGATGGGGAAGATGAGGGGAGTCAAGAATGAGGAGGAGAGAAAGATGGAAGTGACATTGGCGCAATTAATCCACATGGCGCCAGAAATGGCTTCGGTTCTCAAGGATGATATTCGGATGGGCCGTCTATCCGCCGTGCGTAAGCGGGGTGTGGCGGGACGCCCCTATATTCTCAAGACTGAGGATCTGGAAAACTCGGGACGCCCCGAATATCGGGAGTTGGCCGAAATGGCAACTCGGGCTCCCATGGCTACCCCGCAACGTACCAAACGGATGATGGTCCCCCCATCGATAGCTACTCGGCGTCCCGACACGGAACTTTTTGACATCGTCGAATCACAGCATGTGATGCTGAAGGATTTGGTCCAAGTGTTGACCCAGGAGATGCGAGGCCGTTACGACCGCATGGATCGTCAACAAATGCAGATGCAAGAGTTGTCGTATAAACTGGGGCAAGCCCATCAGGAGATTGCCCGACTAGAGCGGATGTTGGCGGAGCGGAGTTTTTCTCGCATGGACGAGGCCAAATAGATTTATCCTGGCCAGGGGTGTCCCGTTGACTATGGGTCCCCCGGCCTTTTTTCGGTGGCTTGTTGTTTTTGGATCACATCCGGTACACTATAAACCAATCCGATGATTGGGAGTGTGACCGATGAAGGACGGGGATTCCTCTTTATTCCCAATTGGCGAAGTTAAAGCCCGAACCGGGCTGACAGAACGTCGCATTCGGTATTATGAAAGTCTGGAATTATTGACCCCCCGCCGCAGCGAAGGCAATCAACGTCTTTATGCCCTGAAGGACATTGACCGACTCAACCTGATTAAGGAGTTGCTGGAATCGGGCGTTTCCCTCAAAGTTGTCAAGGCTCGCCTCACGGAATCATATCAAGAGGCAGAGCCGTCTGAGAGGGATGCACCGAGTTACTTCGAGGGCAAACGAATTGCTCATGGGGAAGGATCGCGACATGGCTCACTATACCCATTAAAAGACCGGGCGTCGATTCTTCGACGACTGGAAGAGGATAGAGAGGGGCACAAGTAATTGCGGATGGTGGATGGTGAACGTCTGGACGTGCTAATTAGTCGCGACGCGATCGCAGCGCGGGTGCGGGAGATGGGGGAGTGCATTACCAACGACTACCGCGACAAAGAGCTGATACTGGTAGGGATCTTAAAAGGTTCCTTTATTTTTATGGCCGATTTATGCCGTTCGGTGGATTTGTTGGCTGAGATTGATTTTATGGCGGTATCGTCTTATGGTATGTCGACCAAGTCATCGGGGGTGGTGCGCATCGTCAAGGATTTGGACAACAGCGTGGAGGGCAAACACGTCTTGGTGGTTGAGGATATTGTCGATACGGGTCTGACGCTGAATTACATATATGGTCACGTTAAGTCTAGAGGCGCCACATCGGTCAAAATCTGCACGTTGTTGGACAAGGTGTCGCGGCGCGAAATTACCGTTCCAGTCCATTACAAAGGCTTTGAGATTCCCGATGCGTTTGTCGTGGGATATGGGCTAGATGTCAAAGAACGGTATCGGAACGTTAAGGATGTATGTCGGGTGGTTGAAGACTGATGGCGACCGGTGTAATTGTCCTTGATTTCGGAGCCCAGTACAATCAGTTGATTGCGCGCCGGATTCGTGAGTTAGAAGTGTTCTGCGAGGTGTTGCCGGGTAATACTCCGGCCAGCCGTCTGTCTGAGTTAAAGCCACGCGCGATTGTCTTGTCGGGGGGACCAGCTAGTGTTTTTGTAGCGGATGCACCCAAGGTGGACCCCGATGTGTTTGCCCTAGGAATTCCGGTTCTGGGGATTTGTTACGGGATGCAGCTCATGGCCCGCGTCCTAGGGGGCGTCGTCAAGGCAGCCGATGGCCGAGAATATGGAAGGGCTGATATGACCCGCATGGACCACGGCGCTCCGTTGTTAGAGGGCATTCCCGAGAAATCGGTGGTTTGGATGAGCCATGGTGATTTGGTTGAGGCGCCCCCGCCTGGATTCGAAATCTTAGCGACCACTCCCAGAACGCCCGTAGCCGCGATGGGCGATTGGTCCCGTAATCTATGGGCCGTCCAATATCATCCCGAAGTGCATCACACCAAAGCTGGACTGGAGGTCTTTAAAAATTTCTTGTACAGGATTGTTGGGGCCCCTCGCGACTGGAAACCCGCAAATGTGATCCAAGCGGGGGTCGATCAAGTCCGCCGGGCGGTAGGACAGGGTCAGGCATTGATTGCCCTTTCAGGTGGGGTTGACTCGGCCGTCGCCGCGGCGATTGCGCGTCAGGCCATTGGCGAGCGGCTGACCGCGGTGCTCATTGACCATGGGTTGTTGCGGTCGGGCGAGGTCGATGAAGTGCGGCGGGCTTTTCGCGATATCGATTTTCGGGTGGTGGACGCCCATAAAGAATTTTTGACGGCGCTTAAAGGTGTTACAGATCCGGAAGCGAAACGGAAAATTATCGGCCGTGAATTTATCCGGGCCTTTGAACGGGTACAGGCTGACATCGGACCACGCGATGTGTTGATTCAAGGCACGGTGTATCCGGACGTGATTGAGTCGGGAGGTCAAGGGGCTCACACCATTAAATCGCATCATAACGTGGGGGGACTGCCGGACGACATGGCGTTTCGTGTGGTTGAGCCGTTGCGATGGCTTTTTAAAGATGAAGTACGCCGGGTAGGGGAAGGTTTATCTCTGCCCGAGACGCTGGTCTGGCGCCAGCCCTTTCCAGGTCCGGGGTTGGCTGTTCGCATTATCGGCGAGGTGACCGAGGCTAAGTTGGCGGTGCTTCGCCGGGCGGACGCCATTGTACGTGAAGAAATTCGCCGGGCCGGGTTGGAACGCGATGTTTGGCAGGCGTTCGCGGTGCTGCTGGATCTCCGCTCAGTCGGGGTCATGGGCGATGCACGTACCTACGGCTATCCGATTGTAGTGCGTGCGGTGGAGAGCCTAGACGGCATGACCGCAGATTGGGTGCGCTTGCCCTACGACTTATTGGACACCATGGCGAGCCGTATTGTCGGGGAGGTGCCCGGTGTCAATCGGGTGGTGTACGACGTGACCTCCAAACCCCCTTCTACCATTGAATGGGAATAGTATTGGGACTGTTGTGGCCATTAGCCAATTTGACGCACCAACCGCTGGTGGCCCGCCGCGACAATAACACCGAAATTACTGGAGACGGGGCGCGGCTTAAGCGGGCGGGTGAAACGAGTCAGGTCACTTTGAAAAGTGGATGGTAATTTGTGCTAGATAAGACGCTACCGTACTTTAACGTTATCATGAAACATCGTGCGGGTTTGTCTATCGCAAGGCATGGGCTACCACCCGGGTTCTCGATCGCGGGGTTCGTGCGCGGGGAAGAAGGCTCATGGGCCGATATCGAGACCGCAGTGGGCGAGTTCACGACGGACGGCGAAGCGCTCACGTATTTTCGAGCGACATATCTACCGTCTTGTGATGATCTCACGCGGCGCTGCGTGTTCGTGCGGGGATCCGACGGGGGAGTGGCGGGCACGATTACGAGTTGGTGGAACACAACCGACGAGCAGCGGGATCCTTCAATCCATTGGTTGGCGGTTCGTCCGGAATATCAGGGACTTGGTCTAGGGAAGGCCTTCGTCTCTGAATGTGTCAGGCGGCTGGTGTGGCTGGAGGGCGTCCGAGACATCTTTGTGCATACCCAAGCCTGGAGCCATCGAGCGATTGCGATCTACCTTAAGGCCGGATTCGAGTTTGTGAGGCAGGAGTCATTCGGCGGCTATCCCTTGATTCAGAACATACCGTACGATGGACCAAGAACCATGACGAGGGGTTGAAAATATGTCGGAGAACCTAAATGTCCACCTCATTGGGCGATTCTATAGCGACATGTGGAATCAATTTGATAAGAGCCTTTTCCCCGAATTATTGGCTGAGGATATTCGGTTCCGGGGTTCCTTGGGACAATCTGCTCTTGGCTGGGGCGAATTCGGTCAATATGTAGATTACATCCACAACGCTTTCCCTGATTTCAAGAATTACGTCGAGGACGTGGTCACAGAAAGAGACAAATCTTTTGCCCGGTTGACCTACCGGGGGACGCATCAGGGAGAAGTTTTCGGGATACCGCCCACGCATAAAGCGATTGAGTATGCTGGTGCAGCCTTGTTCCACTTTCGAAACGGGAAAATCTCGGAAGTGTGGGTCTTAGGGGATATTTATGGTCTCTTACAGCAATTGCGCGGCGGTGCATGGAGGTCCCAGGGATAGCCATAGGGAGTCCACATGACTGCGGTTTGGTTCCCGTTGAGGTATGCGTACGGAGGTGAGAACGGGGGCGACCCGTTGGTGATGCGAGACAATATTCGGCGGCTACCAGGGTGATTTTCGTGGCCGCCGTATCGGGCGGAGGAAAAACCACCATTGTGCCCTTTTTTGGCGGACCGGCTCCTAGAGGCGCGTGTGCTCCCGCTTGACGGCTATAATTTCCCGCCGACCTTCAGGAGTGGGTGGACCCCGGGCCGATTACCCTGCATGGGACCTCACCCAGCTCCTGGTGGATCTGGGGCGAGCGCTCAGCGAACTATGCCCGTACATTGTCCTCGACGATCCGTTTGCCTATGCCCACTATTTTTGTGGATACCCCTTGGACGTGGCATTGTCACGGCGCTTGTTGCGCGACTTCCGCGGATCCGCGGGGGATGCGATTCTCGCGGATGTCCAACAGTATGCAGAGAATGGCCTCCGGACCGTTCTCTGCTATGGCGGGAGAAGTAAGAACCTGGGCCATTTGGGCTTACGCACGCAGGCAGTGTCGGGCGACTTGTGGAAAATCATTGCGAACGGGGTTACAAAAAAGGAGCGGGCCTGATGACTGTCGTGGTATTGCAGAGTTATCATTTTTCACGACTGACAATGTCTTTCGGGTCAATGAGGACGTAACAACAGCGGATCGCCAACGGGACATTGCCGACGTTGTTGACCGCTTGGGTGACTATCGGCCGACGCATGTGGCCGTGGAACTGTTGGCCTCCGACCAGACGGCGACCGATGCCTAATATCGGCAAGTTCTCGATGGATGCTGGGCATTGCCTGCCAATCAGCAATATCAGTTGGGGTTTCGGGTGGCTCGGCGCATGAAGCTGGGGCGGGTACACGCGATCGACTTCAAGAATGAGTCAGATTCGCTCACTATTGGGGAGGCCGTGGATTGTGCTAGGACCACGATGCCGGAACTTCACGAATGGATGATGAAAATGGGTCAACACCGCAATCAGGTACTACAGGACCGAGTCACACATCAATCGATGTGCGAGGTTTTGCGGTGGATGAATCAACCGGAAGAGCTGGCGGGCGTGCTGCCTTTGTACCTCGCCATGACCCAGATACGCGATGCCGAAGGCCGACGAGTGGGGCTGGAGTGGGTTGCCACTTGGCAGGCTCGGAATCTCACCATTTATGCGAACCTCCGGGAGCGGATGAAACTGGGTGCCCGCTGGTTAGTCATTTACGGGGCCGACCATGTTGCGCCCTTAATCCAGTGGCTTTTGGATAGTCGAGAGGTCGACCTCGCTTCCGTGTCCGACTTTCTATTGTGACCACGGTCAGGGTAGAGATGTGAGTTCCAATTTAGCGGTGGTTCCGATGGGTGATTGACCACGGCAAAAGCGCTAATGGGGAACCACAAGGATTGGGCGGCAAGGCGAAAGCATACGTACCCGTAAATGCTATTTTAAAGGAACATTTGAATCCTAAGAGGAAGGTGCATGCTTCTACACACGCGGGTCCCAGCGACGGGGAATGTTGTCTCACCACATGTAGGCGCCAAATAATTAATGGGTCGGGTAAGCTGGGTTCGGAGGTCCCATCGGGAAGTGCCCCAGTGGGAAAATGCTTTGTCTTAGACTATTGGAAGCTATTTCCAACGAAGGTGCAAACCCTTACCAGGGGCGTGCTGTGAGATTGGCTGGGCACTTTCGGGGCAGTGTGACGTAACGTAACGAGATGTCTTCTTTTGTGAGCGACACTCAGGAAATCAGCGTCGACTCTTCTTTCAACTCAAACGTGCATTGTCGGGATTGTCGAGCCGAACCCTCCGCATTAGGTCTAATCTTTACCCACGAGCCGGAATATACTACCAATTTTCATGCCGAGCAGACAGGGGGGCCTACGACGGGCAGCAAAACAGACACCGGAGAACCTTCCCGAGAAGGACCGCCATACCCTGTGATCGTTGATTCTTGGCACTCGAAAGGCCCGTCGCGGGACGCGACGGGGATACCC
>JAJZXX010000008.1 GCA_021806205.1 Bacillota bacterium
CCACCTCATATTATTACTAACAACATGCTAAGCCAGCGCATGGACACCAGTGACGAATGGATCCGAACACGGACCGGCATCCGTGAGAGGCGCAGCGCCGGGGAGGATGAGACCACCGCCAGTGTCTCGACCGTAGCTGCACAAGCGGCCCTACAGGCATTAGACTTTGATGCGCGTAACGTCGACTGGGTTGTCGTCTGTACAGACACCCCGGAGATGTGGTCTCCGGCTACCGCCTGTTTTGTGCAAGAGTCTATTGGAGCGTTGAACGCTTCGGCTATCGATTTTACCGGGGGATGTGCGGGATTTTTGCAAACCCTGCAAATTATGGGGCCAGTCGCTGCCAGCGGAAAAAAGGTGTTGGTGATCGGTACAGAGCTGTTAACGCACGCACTAAACTGGGCTGATCGCTCGACCGCAGTACTGTTTGGAGATGGTTCGGGCGCTTTTTTGCTAGGCCCCTCGAACACCAAGACGCCGGGCATTCGGATTGATGCCGGCCTATCTCGAAGCGACGGTCGCCAGGCCGGAATATTGGGCAAACCCTATGGTGGCACGCGATTTGCCATCACCCCCGAAGTGGTCTCCGAAGGGCGTCTTCATACCATCCGGATGGAAGGTCCCAAAGTCTTTAAACACGCGGTCACCCTCATGAGCGAGATTGGTCGTCGCCTATTGGATGAGGCCTGCCTGGGACTGGCCGAGATCGACTGGGTCGTGCCACATCAAGCAAACCAGCGCATTATCGATGCCGTCACCCATCAAGTCGGCATTGCCCAAAGTCGGGTCTTCTCCCATGTCGAACAGTTTGCCAATACCGGGTCCGCTTCCATCGGACTTGCCCTATCCGACATGCTGGAACAAAAATTGATTAAGCCCAGTCAACATCTCCTATCACTCGCGTTTGGCGCAGGGTTCTCGTGGGCTTCTCAGTTGTTTTACGTAGAGGACGTGCCACCAGCCCAGTTTATAAAATCTGGCCTTCCCGCATAATAAGGCTGCTGAACATGCTATCAATCGACAACCGTTCGCAGTGCATCCGGGTATACTCATTAAAAGACGGTCATTGAAAGGAGGACTTCTCCCTGGCCCAGAGCTCTCGGGACCCTTGGGAGGTCCTAAAAATTTCACCTACGGCCGATGCCGGACGCATTCGCGAAGCTTATCTCATCCAGGTGCGCCACCACCATCCTGACCAATATCGGCTGGATCCCCTGCGTTACCGCCAGCAAGAGGAGGCCATGAAGATCATCAACGAGGCCTACCGCTGGGCCTTGGAACATCCTGGGATGCCTGCCGCTACCCAACCTCTTTGTGCTGCGCACTATCGCGCCGCCAGTGCTCTATGCCGTCGCTGCGATAAACCCATTTGCCCCCTCTGCCCGGGATTTTCGCGCAGTCTCTGTGTTCCCCATTATCAACAAATGATGGTTCGCCAATCGCGGCAACGGGTGCTCAAGGAGTGGGGGCTTTTAATCGCTATCATTATGGGACTTCGGGCCGTCGGCCTCTCGGGCGTCTTGGCAGCCGGCGTGGTGGGGGCTTATCTGGCCTGGCTCGGATTGCGGTTTTTAGTCCGTCGCCGATGGTTTGGGTGCTTGGCCCTCTTGTTGCTGCCCTATAGTCTCATATTGGCCGGGGTGTGGAGCTTGTTCGATAGTCTCAAAGGGTGGAACGAGCCCACAACACGGACTTAGCCCGTATCCGGGCCAAAAACTAGGATCGAGCGGTTACCGGGCCTGCTGATACGATAATATTGCATAGATGGCGACAAACGCCGGAGCCACCATTCCCAGCACTAATACCAAGAGAATTTCGCCCACAAAAGGAATCGTGTTAGCTAAAAAGGTTAGAACAATGAGGGCTACCATCAGCGTCACGACCAAAAGTATAATTTGGCCATACATCCTAATCGGATTACGGGCAGCCCGGCCAAGCGCTTGGAACCATCCTTTTAGCGGGGAGACATCGGTACTAAACGTCTGTCCAAACCAGTACATCAACGTTCCAGCCAGCCATAGCAATCCGGCCACAATAATGATCACCGCAATGACAGCCATTACGGAATTATTTGGCATAAGAGCCCCCAACCCCGCAACCAGACCGAATAGCATCGCGAAGAGAAGCACCGCGTAACACAACGCGAGCAGAATTTGAGTCCAAGCTCTCCAGAAGTTTCGATAACCAAAGCGAAAGAAAGCCAGGAACCCTAAATATTGGGGTTTTTCGTGGATGACCTCTGCTACCCCGCCATAAAGACCGCCAATCGTAAACGGAAGAATTATGATTAAAAACGTTAGATACACCAATATCAGCTTTATCAGGACGGGTTCGGCCAGGTGGGGCAGCGCGACAACGCCAGGATGCTTTATCAGGCGCGTCAAGCCCTGCGGTATGGAGTGCCCAAGTCGGCTCGCAACCAAATATTCATAAAGCGTGATAATTAAAGTGTACCAAAAGGCCATGGTTAAGATGCCGCCTCCACGACTGCCCCGCCACAATGCCAACCAGGTGTCCCTCAGCAACCCCATTTACGCCACATCCCATCTCGCGTGCTCTCATATGTTAAAGTTTATACAATCAGGCCGAATTTACCAGTGCGGCTGGCCCAAAACTCTGGGCCGAAGGAAGGTCGGTTATTGCGATGGCCCGTGTGTTAGTTGTCGACGATGAAGCAGGTATTCGCCAGATTGTTAGAGTGGCACTGACACGCATTAACGTTGATGTGGTCGAGGCCAAGAGTGCGGAAGAAGCTCTCGCCCTGGTTTACGAATGTGAACCCGATATCGTGCTGACCGACATACGCTTGCCACTCCTGGATGGCCTCGAGCTCGCGCGACGCCTCAAGAAAAGCGACTCCGGTCTGCCGATTGTCTTCATCTCAGCCGGCGACGATTTCAACACGATGGTCACGTCCGATGAGGTGCCCTACCACTACCTTTCGAAGCCCTTTAAGGTCCACCAACTCCAACAGTTGGTGGAGAAATTGCTTCAAGAGTGGCCCCATCCGTCACGACCCAGCCTTCCTCCCTAGGTCCCCTCGATGATACCATTGAGATATGGATCCGGCTAGCCCAAGAAGCGGTCTGACTAGCCTATCACCAAGCAGGGAGAATCCCGTATGAAAGTCGACCTTTTCTGTGTGCAACCCGTTATGAAGCCCGATGATTACTTTACCCCGGATGCTTTCTATCATAAAATTGATCGCTATTTCGAGGCGGCCCAGCGTCAACGGGACCAAAGCCAACCAGCATTTATTGTCTTCCCCGAGGACATCGCGACCTTCTTATTGCTTGAAGGCCAACAAGACGCTTGGGATAGCCTGCACACGATGGATCAGGCTTTTATCGCCATTGGCAAGCACCAGGCACTGGCCCTCATGTGGACGATGATCCGATACGGCACCTTATCTAGCCGCCGTGCATTTTTTACCCGGGGCTCCACGCGGTTATGGCATGTGTGGCACGGTACCATGGCCCGGTTGGCCCACGATTACAAGATGACCGTGGTTGCTGGTTCCGCTCTGATTCCGGAGAGCCGCTGGATGTACGATTCTAACCGCTTCATGCCAAAAAGTCCTAAAATCTACAATTTTAGCTTTACCGTGGGGCCCAACGGCCGCGTGATTTACCATACCCGCAAAGTGAACCTGGTTCCCACTCAAGAGGATGTGTTGCAATTAAGCCCGGGACCTTATGAGTCAGCCGGTACGGTGGCTGTCTTACCCGGAACCGATATCCTGATGGCTACTGCCATCTGCTACGACGCGTTCGTCCGTCCCCACACCGCACACGAGCCGGGGTTTACCAACGTACTGAAGGCGGTTGATCAGCGCGGGGCGCGATTGGTGGCCCAACCCTCGGCCAATCCCTGGCGATGGGACGAGCCCTGGCCGTTTGACCCACCGGGAATCACTCGACCGAGATCGCTGCAGTGGGACCAAGAAGGGTCCTATACCGCCTTGGCGGAATGCCAACACGTGGAGATCGTGGTGAATCCGCAGCTACAACTAGAATTTTTAGATATCCACTTTGATGGCGAAAGTCGTATTCTGGCCCGTACGGACCAAAGCGTGGACACTCTGGCGGCTAGTCATACGAGTCATGGTCCACAGTCCGACATGGTTTTACACTCTCTGTGGGATTTTTCTTAAACCGCGCCTCCAACCGAAAATTTATATTTGCCACTTATTTCCTTTTTGGTTTAATATATCCCGTAGGGTATCCATTCTACGTAGGGGAGGGAAGGTCGTGTCCACCCCCCGCATTGCGGTTTCGCAGTCCTCCTATCTCCGTGACTCTGAAGGCGCGATCAGACGTTGCCTGGAAAACATGCGCCACGCAGCCAGCCGCGGTGTCGATGTCATCGTCTTTCCCGAATGGTCATTGGGACTGAACCCGGTCGAGGTAGTCCCAAACCGAAACACAGAACGTTTGAGCCGACTAGCGCGGGAACTCAACCTGATGGTGATTACGGGAAGCATCCGGGTATTGGAACCGGAGAGCGGGAAAAAGCAACAACGTTGTTTGGTCTTCGAGCCTGACGGAACCTTGGCGGGTTCGCACGCCAAGGTGTTGTTCCACCCGACGGAGCGTCCTTGGTTTGAACCCGGTGCAGGTATCAATGCGATTTCAACCCGTTGGGGGAGGGTCGTCGTGTTGCCTGGATTGGATGGTGTTGACCAAGACAGCTGGTCCCAGGCTTTGGAGTTGTCGCCGGATCTGGTGGTCATGGCTACCAGCCCCCATACGCCGACAGAACGCACGCATCTACAAGAATTGGCCATTGTGCGCAGTCAAGATATTCAGGCAACGGTGGTGCTCGCACCCCTCAAAGGGAGATTTTCCGGTTCGGCTTATCTGGGCGGTGCACTCATTGCCCATGAAGGTCGCGTGCTGGGAATGGCCGATGAACAAGAGACGATCCTGATTGCCGGGGACCCGGAAGCGCCCCTCATTCAACTAGGTGTGGTCGACAGTACAGCCTATGTGCCCGTGACTCACCCCTTGGAAGAAACCTGGGACGCCAAAAAAGCCTTGGGGCCCGAGGCAGAGCGCCGCGTCTTAGTCGACTGGGGCCTATTAGCCGACCCAGAATCGGGTGCCCATACCCAGGAACTTCTCACACTGGCCGAGGATAACCCTCGGTGGACGGCCTTAGCTCCTGCCAGGCCTGGTTACTCAGCGGTGTTAGGGCGGTGGCTGGATGCCGGTGCAGGCGGGGCTTTTGTCTATCCGGGTCTTCAAAGGCAGTTCCCCTGGGCCGAACCTATCCGCCAAATTGGCTGCGAGTTGGCACGGGTTCAACGACCGCTCTTGATCCATACAGGCCCAGGGCCGGCCCCTTTGCGCTTTGACGATCCCATTCTCTGGGATGAATTTCTCATGGAATTTCGCACCTTCCCAGTAATTATACAATCCATGGGGCAACGCTCGCCACACATCGAGCACGCACTCATCCTGGCCGAGCGTCATCCCCAGGTTTATTTGGAGACCTCTAAAGTGTCTGTCGCAGCCATCCAGGAAGCTATCCGCATCATTGGCGCCGACCGGATTATGTTCGGTAGTGGCGGCTATGCGCAAGAGTTCCACCAAGAGTGGGAAAAGATGGAGCGGTTGGAGCCGGAAATCTCCGAAGAGGCCTTTCAGAAAATCGTTAATCTCAATGCGCGCCGTCTCTTCTTTCACTCTGAAAGCCTGGAGCGCCGCCTTCCTGGAAAAGTTCATCCCTTTCGACGACCTAGTTAACCCGATGGTATACTGAAACGAGATCTCCATTACCAACCGCCATCAGGGGGAGTGTTGTTTGCTGGCGCATCAAGATATCGCTAAGGTTCTTGTCGTCGATTTGGATGGTCGGCCCCTCACTCCTTGTAGTCCAGAAAAAGCGCAACAAAACGTCAACGACCGGTTAGCGCGACTTGACGAAAGCGGCGTGCTGCATCTCAATTACCGGCCATTGGCGCATCGTCGCATCTATCGCCAGGTGCAACGCCGGGACGGTCGGATCTGCGCCTGGTGTGGCGGCCTCGGATCGACCCTAGATCACGTCATTCCGATCTGCTGGGGCGGCAGCACAACGCTTGATAATTGCGTGGTTGCCTGCCGTGCCTGCAACCATAGCCGCAACAATGCATTACCCTCGACCTTCCTGCGCTGGACCGGTTATCGACCCACACATCCCGTCATTCGGGCCATTGTCGACCATGAAGCGCAACATTTGGTTGACGTAGAAATGATCTTGGACAGAAAACCTCTCGCGTCTTGTGCCACGCGGGAAGAAGCCCAGGTCTGGGTAGCCTATCACGCCCAGACAGGGGCCTGGTCTCGACCGGATCCCCAAGAAGAGCCGATGACTCACGTTAAGCCGGACGCCCCGCCATTTACCCAATATTTTGTTCCCTAATTCCATGCCACCGCTCCAAGCCCGATACCCTTACGGAAATGTTAGAGCGGACGACGGGCACTCAGACTCGCGATCAATAATCGCAAACCAATCCTTGAATCATTGTTTGGGTTGGTTACATTTTTTTAGGCTGCGAAATACCCATAAGATTGAGTCCCCGCGTGGTAACCACTAGTACGGCTTCAATCAGGGCCAGGCGGGCTTGGCGCACTAAGGGCTCGGCATCCAGTATGCGATGCTGGCGATAGAACGCGTGAAAGGCGTGGGCCAGATCTGTCATAAATTTTGGCAAGTGTTGAGGCGCACGTTCTAGCGCCACGCGCCCAATCACATCCGGGAAGCGGGCGACCAGCACAATCAAGTGGCGTTCCTCTTTGGCGGTCAATAGCGCCAGGTCGATGGCCGCTGTTGGTTGGCGCATGGCCCGCCATTGGTTTAAGATGCTATGGATCCTGGCGCCCACATACTGTACGTAATACACCGGATTATCCGAACCTTTGAGGGTGGCCAAGTTCAGATCAAAATCCATGGGGGTCTCGGGCGCGCGTTCCAGAAGAAAAAAACGCGCCGGATCCACACCCGCCTCTTCGATTAAATCTTCCAAGGTGACAAATGTACCGCCGCGCTTTGACATCCGGACCAGTTCCTCACCGCGCATCAGCCGCACCAACTGGATGATAATGATTTCCAATCGTGCCGGAGGGTAACCTAGCGCCTCCACCACGGCCCGCATCCGATTCACATAGCCATGGTGGTCCGGTCCCAACAAGTCAATCACATAATCGAAGCCTCGATCAAACTTGTCTTTGTGGTAAGCCGCATCTGGAACCATGTAGGTCAACGTGCCGTCCGATCGGACCATGACTCGATCTTTGTCATCCCCGAACTGACTGGACGTAAACCAACGGGCTCCATCCCGCTCTACCAAAAACCCCCGATCGTAAAGCTGTTCAATAACTTTTTCGGGTGCCCCGGAGTCACGAAGCTCTCGTTCCGAGTACCAACGGTCAAAGATCACCCGAAACGCAGCCAGAGTCTTTTCGTGTGCCTGACGAATCTGGTCGGCCGCCCAGTGTCCCAGACCAGGATAGTCGTCTACACCCAGGGTCTTAGAATCGACTGTAGGATTGAGCTCACAATAGTGGTGGGCCAAATCCTTGACATATTCTCCCGGGTACACCCCGTCCGGCCACGAGTCCAGCACACACTCTTGGCCCAACTCGAGAAGTCGTAAGGCCAGCGCTTGCCCCAACGTAGCAATTTGTTTTCCCGCGTCATTAATGTAAAATTCTCGCGATACCTGATACCCTGCCGCGCCCATGACCCTAGCCAAGGTGTCGCCCACTGCCGCGGCGCGACCACTCACCACCACCATCGGTCCGGTCGGATTGGCGGAGACATATTCGAGCAACACGCTACATCCGCCCCCCACGTCACTGTTACCATACCGGTCGGGATTCCGGCAGGCTTCGTCAATGGCGACAGCTAACCAAGCCGTCTTCAGCATGAAATTTAAAAATCCGGGTCCCGCTATCTCATAGGTTTCCATCATTGGCAAATCGGCGAGATGAGGCGCTAACTTTTCTAAGAGGGTCCGGGGGGCGACTTGTGTTTGGCTCCTAATCTTTAACGCAAAACTTGTCGTAAGATCGCCGTGGCCATGTTCGGTCGGCACCTCCACAGTGACCAAAGACGCGGCATTACCCCATCCCGCCCCTTCCAGGAAATCAGTGATGACCCGCCTAATCGCCTGACGGGCCTCATCGAATCGCGATATGTAGCGCATGTCAGTCCCCCTCTTAGCGGTACACGGCCAAAATACTTTCGCGCACCAGTTTGGCCGCCAAGACCGCTGATCGCTGGGAAACATCATAGGTCGGCATAGTTTCGACCAAATCCATTCCCACCACATCCAATTGAGAAAAAAGACGAACCGCCTCTAGAGCTTCCCCCGATGAGATCCCGCCCGGCTCTGGCGTCCCGGTGCCCGGCATAAAGGCTGGGTCCATGACATCGATGTCTATGGTCACATATACGGGACGTCCTTTCAACTCCGGCAGGCATCGCGTCAATGGCTCCAGTACCTGGTGGGGGTAAAAGTTGACGTGATGTTTGGCAAATTGTGCTTCTTCGCGAGTGGCCGAACGGATCCCAAACTGATACAGGTGCCGTGGTTTCAGCCGCTCAAGGATGCGTCTTAACACGGTAGCATGCGATAGGGTCTCGCCTAAATATTCGTTCCTCAGGTCAGCGTGGGCGTCAAAATGAATGACCACGAGATCCGGGTGCTGTTTCACCAGGGCCTCGACCAATGGAAGCGTAACCAGGTGCTCTCCGCCCAGCGCGAAAAAACGTTTGCCACGGCCAACTATCCACTCGGCCGTTTCACGGATTCGGCGTAAGCTCTCAACCACATTGCCAAAGGGCAGTTCAATGTCACCTGCATCGATAACGGCCAGGGCTTCCAGGTCTTTGTCCTGCGCCAGCGAATAGGTCTCGATGGCGTACGACGCTTCGCGGACTCGGCCCGGGCCGAATCGGGACCCGGGCTGAAACGAGGCGGTAAAGTCCATCGGGATGCCGAAATAGGCCCAACGGGCCGAATTCCAGTCTGCGTTCAACCCTAAAAACCGGTCCGTTTTGGTCAACCACATCAGCCCATCAGCTCCTCCACAAAGCGGGGTAGAACAAACGCTTGGGTCTGTATCTGAGGGGTCCAATACCGTGTGGCGATTTCTTGGGTATTGACCCTTGAAGCTGGGCGAGTCGGCTGTTTAGAGGCCATGAGAAAACTCCACAGTCCCGTCGGGTATGTGGGTATGGCGGCGAGATACAGCTTGACCTCAGGAAAACAAGTCTTGAGCCCGTCGCGCATATGCTGGATTAAGCTTTGATGTAAAAAGGGCGATTCGGACTGAGCCACCATGATTCCCCCGTCATTCAAAGCCCGAGCAATTACCTGATAAAATGAGGGCTGGAACAATCCTTCGGCGGGACCCACGGGATCGGTGGAGTCTACAATAATGAGGTCAAAATCTTTGGCCTCATTCACCCATTTGATTCCATCGGCGTAATGGACGTGGGCACGGGCATCATCCAGAGCGATGGAAATCTCCGGAAAAAACTTCCGGGAGGCCTCTACGACTTTTGAGTCGATTTCTACCAAATGCGCTTCGTCTACCGAAGGGTGCTTGAGTATTTCGCGAATCGCACCCCCATCACCACCGCCAATCACGGCTACCTTCTTGGGAGCGTCCATCATGAATAGTGGCACGTGAGTAATCATTTCATGATAGACGAACTCATCACGCGTAGTGGTCTGAACCGCCCCATCCAAGGCCAGCAGTCTACCATAGGTGTCTGTCTCGACCACAAGGAGGTCTTGAAATGGCGTTTTTTCCTGGGCGACTATCGCTTCAATACGCAATCCTAAACTGAGGGAATCGGTCTGATATTCCGTAAACCAGGTGTGATGTTTCTTGGGTTCTAGTCCCATAGGGTCACCGCCGCAAATGCACAACCGATGGATAAAACGCGATGCTCGACGGCTCTTACGATAATGCGTTGGACCTGACGATTACGCTGTGCCAATGCCTGGCGCACCATATATTCAACCTGGTTTTGCGCGTCTTGGCGCGTGCATTGGCCGGAAAACTCCATAATCACTCCGTATTCTTCGTGGGCCGCTATGCCAACCGCAACAGCAGCAGATATCAGGACACCGGGTTCTTCGGAGGTAATGGTGCCATAAGCCGTTGGCAACAAACTACCGGGTGGTACCTTAAAAGGTTCTGTCTCTTCGGCCCCCGGTGGCAATATGGAGCTGACCCGCAATAAGTTCAAGTTGCCAATACCTGCCTTTAACAGCGCGTTATCAAACGCATTAAGTCGCGTGGGGCCCTCTGCCGATCCCGCCATGACCGTAAACTTTCGTGGGGTGGGTAGCACTAACGCGCCTTCCTTCTTTCGCCAATTAGGATGCAACGCCCTGGAAGGGGTCGAATTCCTCGGATATTATAGCAGACGGTCTGCCAAATCATAAAATCCACCTTTGACAATTCAAGCGTCTGACACGAGTGGCGCGATGCCTTCATTGCCATACTAGCCAGGAGGAGGGATCGTATGCCGGGACGACACCAAAGACCCCATCAAGACTGGCTGTTAGCTTGTCTGGGCCGAATTAGGCGTAAAATCCTTGGAACGGGTGCCATTGTTAGTTTGCCTGCCCTGTTAGTGATTATCGGTGCATTCGCCGCGCCGACGGCTTGGCTGGCTCTTCCCGCCCCTAACCTTCCCGCTGACACGACTCTTTACGATGCTCACGGTCGGCTGGTCAGTGTGCTGTATTCCTCCGTAAACCGCATGCCGATCACGTACAACCAGATTCCCGGCGTCATGCAAAACGCCTTGGTCTGCATTGAGGACGATACTTTTTGGATAGAGCCTGCGTTGGACCCTGTAGGCATTCTCCGTGCAGCCGTGACCGACTTGGCGCACGGCAAGATTTTGCAAGGTGGCAGCACCCTCACGCAGCAACTGGCCAAAAATCTCTATCTCACCGACCAGCGCACACTGTCCAGGAAGATTAAAGAACTATTTATTTCGCTGAAACTCTCCGCGATTTACTCCAAACGCGACATCGTCACCATGTACCTTAACGACGTCTTTTTTGGGGAGGGCGCCTACGGCGTACAGGCCGCATCTGAACGCTATTTCGGGCACAATGCCTCCTCTCTCACACTCCCCGAAGCCGCCTTATTAGCCGGGATCGTCAACGCGCCTAGCTATTATGATCCCCTCGTCCATCCCCAGGCGGCCCGCGTACGGCGCAACCTGGTCCTGACCCAAATGGCCAAGCTCCATTACATCACTAAAAACCAGGCAGCGACAGCGAAGGCAGCCCCCCTGGGGTTAAACCCTTCGAGTCCACTGGGAAATCGTGCACCCTTTTTCACGGAATTTGTCGCTCAGCAATTACTCCATCTCGATCCCAAAATTGGGAAATCCCTCTATACGGGAGGCTACCGAATTAGGACCACCATGGACTGGCCCATGCAGCGCATTGCTCAGGCCGATGTGAGCCACTATGCCCCCATAAGCGGAACGGTCAACGGGGTCTATGAGCCCCAGGCCGCTTTGGTGGCCATCAACCCTAAAAATGGCTATGTCCAAGCCCTGGTTGGCAGTGACCGTTACCAGAACTCCACATTTAACCGTGCCGTGTACGCATCCCGGCAACCAGGCTCTACCATGAAATACTTCTTATACAGCACGGTGATCAGCCTCGGGTATTCGACCTCGGCGATTAAGGATTCGGCGCCGGTGCGATTTCCGGCCGGCAACGGCCTATGGTATGTCCCCCATAATTATGGCGATGTCTACAACGGCCCGTTAACTATCCGTCGTGCGATTGCGCTGTCAGACAACATTGTGGCGCTCAAATGGATGAATACCGTCACGCCCCCTAAAATGATTGCGGTATCACACGCCATGGGCATTGCCAGCCCCCTGGCCAACAATCTCACCACAACGCTCGGCTCGTCGAGTGTGACGCCCTACGAAATGGCCCGGGCGGTGGCTCCATTAGCCAATGGGGGATATCGGGTGAGACCCATGGGCGTCCTCTTAGTGCGCGACTCCACCGGGCACATGGTGTTTCAAGACAAACCCCAGTTGACCCCGGTCCTGACGCCCCAGGCAGCCTTCGTCGTCCAAAATCTCTTTCACGCGCCTCTTCTTTATAGCGGTGGTACGGCTCATGATCTAGAGCCCTATCTCAATGGTCGGCCCGCCGCAGCCAAAACAGGTACGTCCTCTGGGCAAAGAGACGCATGGTTGGTTGGCTTTACACCCCAGCTGACGGCCGCAGTGTGGGTAGGCAATGACAATGACACCCCTCTGGGGTTAACGGGAGACCGCGGCGCCGGCCCTATCTGGGGACATTTTATGGCTGATGCGCTCCGCGGTACTCCTTACACGTATTTTACGAAGCCCCAGGGCATCGTGACACGATCCGTTTGTACTAAGACCGGTCTTTTGGCGAATGGTTGCTGCACCTCATATCCAGAAGTGTATATCCAAGGTCACGAACCTACCGAAGTGAGTCCCGGATGCAACTCGTTACCGGGAGGCCAAGCTAACCCCGGACTCCATAATCCCTCGGCCCAAAGTATTCTCCGATCGATTTTAGACGCGATCCCTTAACGAAAGATTCATGGCTGCCTAGATAAAATGGGTCTTTTGCACAGCAAGACTACAAATACGAGCCGAAACAGGCATTTTGCGGGCAGCTCCGTTCCTCTCAAAATCTGGTTTCAGCCGTTTTGTCTTTTATCCCGACGAGCCACTTGACTGACTTATACCCGTACATATGAGGCACTAAAAGCCGCACCGGAAATCCCTGGGCCACGGGGATGGGACGATACTGATCAGAGAGATAAGAAATTGCTCCCAATCCACTCCGGTGAATTCGACATGCGGCACCACCCATCCGGTTACGCAACGAAAGTTCAGCGTATACGCCTTTTTGGGGGGCGTAGTGCACCGTTCCCATGTTCAGGTTTTTGTGCCACCCAGACCATGCACCAAAATCCGCCATCGTTCTTGCGGTATATCCGGAAATCCATTGACGACCGTATAAGTAAGGCACAAACCTCGGGAGCGCTCCACTATTTCTGCCTTTAGCCAGCACGCGGCCGGACAGCATCTTGGTTAACGTCGGCACCCGCTACCCAGTGAAGTGCCCGCTGTCGGGATACCTGCTGCTCCCCGGACGGTTTTTTCCAAAGCGGCAAGCGGGACACTAAGTGCCACGCCGCCCACGGTCTTCCGGCCAGAACCAGCCCGCACCGGCCAGGGACTCCTCTTCCGCCAAGTCGGTCAATAATGCTTTATAGAGCCCGTCTAACCGAACGCTCGACCGAGGAGGGTGCCCCCTATGACGCCGACCAGCACGGCGGCGGCCGTCACCAACAGGAATTGTGTCCCGCTCTTCCACCATGAGGACTTCGCCACCTTTGCCTTTAAAACACCTAAGCCAAAAGCTACCACAATTGCGAATAAAATGGCCCAAATCTCTGCGGAGCGCGTGTTGGGAAGCAATAGATAGGGCAAGATGGGAGGGACCGCACCCATAATGACGGCGATGCCCATCACGAGCGACGAGTACCAGGGATTGTCTAATGCGTTTAAGAGGATGCCTAACTCTTCTTTCATCATGAAGTCTACCCAGCGGTCTGGATCCGCGGTTACGCGCGCTGTGAGGATGTCAACCTCATTCGCAGTAAAGCCTTGCGCGCGGTAAATGCTTTCGACCTCGGCGCGCTCTTCATGGGGAATCTCCTCCACTTCACGATATTCCCGGCCCCGTTCCGCCAAAAAATATTCGTTTTGTGCAGTCGTCGACAGATACTGCCCGAGCCCCATGGAAACGGCAGCCGCCATCACCGCTGCCAGACCCGCAATGATAATCTGGTGCGAAGACATCTTGGAGGCTGTGACCCCAACGATAATCCCCGTGATGGACACCAGACCGTCATTAACCCCGAAGACCACTTCTCGAATGGAACGGGCGCGTGGCGTGTGCATTTTGGTTTCGGAATGGCTTACGAGCTCGTCAGCCACGTCATCACCTCGCCCTTATTCTACTGAGATGGAGGGTGCTTAGCCAGACCCTTACTTGCCAGCCGACGTCGTGACAAGATCCTTTAGAGCCAGATCCTCATAGCTAAAATCAAACGTTAAAGCCAACTCTTGCTCTACCACCGGCATCACTTCATCAATTTCTATGTGACGTCCTAACAGTTTTTTCATGGACGTCACCCCTTTGTCGCCGATTCCACAGGGAATAATTCCCGTAAAATGATTCAGATCGGGACTCACATTCAGTGCGAACCCGTGCTGCGTTACCCACTCGGTCGCCTTGACGCCAATAGCCGCCACCTTTTCCTCGCCAACCCATACGCCAGTGTGAGGCGGATCTCGATAGGCGTCGATCCCGAAAGACCTCAAAGCCCGTATGATCGTGGCTTCCAACAAGCGCAGGTAGTGGTGCAGATCCCGGCCGTGCCGGGCGAGGTCCACAATCGGGTATCCGACTAATTGGCCCGGACCGTGGTAGGTTATGTCCCCGCCTCGGTCGACCATAAAGAGTTCGATCCCTTCTTGTTTCCGCCGCGCCTCATCCCACAACAAATTGTCCAGAGAACCATGAGCCGAGCGCCCCATCGTATACACCGGGGGGTGCTCGACCATTAACACGGTGTCGGGCAAATCGCCGGTTCGGACCGCCTCACCTACCTGGCGCTGCAGATCCCACGCAGTTTGATAGGGCATGCGCCCTAAGTGTGCTAGACGTGCCTGCATGTCTGCATCACACCTCCTGGGGGACTTGGGATGCGGCATGATAGGAGCTGCGCACCAAGGGACCCGACTCAACGTGACAGAACCCCAATTCTAACGCCTCCCGTTTAATCTCTAAGAATTCCTCCGGCGTGTAGTATTTCTCAACGGGCAGATGCTTGTGATCCGGACGCAAGTACTGGCCCACCGTCAGTACATCCACATGATTGTCCCGCATGTCGAGCATCACCTGGTGGATTTCTTGGCGCGTCTCCCCCAGACCTACCATAATTCCGGACTTAGTCACCATGGTGGGGTCTAGGTCTTTGACCCGCCTGAGCAATTCCATGGTCCTCGCATAGGTCGCCTTGGGACGTACCCACGCATACATCCGAGGCACCGATTCGGTATTGTGATTAAAGATGTCCGGGCGGGCGGACACAATCATTTCTAACGCCGCCCAGTTGCCCATGAGGTCCGGGGTGAGCACTTCCACACCACAATCGGGAACTAGGCGACGGATCTCTTCGATACATCCTGCAAAAATTTGAGCACCGCCATCTTCTAAGTCATCCCGCGTTACCGACGTGATCACCACGTGCTTAAGACCCATATTTTTGGTCGTCTGCGCCACCCGCTCAGGCTCTAATAGGTCTAGCCCTGTGGGCTTTCCTGTGGTAATGGCACAAAAACCACAGTTGCGGGTGCAAATATCACCGAGGATCAGGAATGTCGCGGTGCGCGCCTGCCAACATTCGTAAATATTGGGGCACAAGGCTTCCTCGCACACGGTGTGCAGCGTCTCAGACCGCATTAAAGTTTTGATTTCCAGGTAGTTTTCGCCCTGAGTCAAACGCACTTTAAGCCAAGGCGGGGGTTTCGGACCTGGCGCAGTTCGAGACTTTCTTGGGACCATTGGCAACGACTCCATCATTCTCGCTCCTTTCCGTGATCCTAGTAAATGGAGGTGTCCGGACCAATCGCTTCCAAATGCTTTTTGATGACTTGAAGGAACCGACCCGCTTCAGCACCGTCTACAACGCGGTGATCAAACGACAAGCAGAGATTGACCATCTCGCGGATCCCAATCATATTGCCGACGACGGCTGGACGCTTAACAATGGACTCAAACGTCACGATACCGGCCTCGGGGGCATTAATCACCGGATACGTGAGGACGGTGCCCACAGCCCCCGTATTGTCCACTGTAAAGGTTCCGCCAGAGAGGTCGTCCAAAGTCAGTCGTCCGCTCCGGGCCCGCTGCACCAAATCCTGCGTCGCCTTTGCCAGGCCGACCACATTCTTTTGATCGGCGTCCTTGACCACCGGAACAACGAGTCCTCGGTCTGTGGCTGCAGCCATGCCGATATTGATGCGCTTTTTCAGTACGATGCTGTCCTGGTTCCATTGCGCATTCATCTCCGGCACGGTGCGTAAGCCCTCAACCACGGCCCGCATCATGAAGGGGAGATACGTCAAGGATAGCCCTTCGCGCTCCTTAAAGTCACGCTTCATATGGTTGCGCAGCTCCGTTAGGCCTGTCACATCCACCTCGACCATCAGCCACGCGTGGGGCACCGTTTGCTTAGACCGGACCATACGCTCGGCAATCACCTTTCTGACCGACGACAGCGGCCGAACATTGTCCCCCTCGTCAATAACCGCCGGAATAGACTCCACCACCAAAGATGCCCCCGCCGACTGGGAAGCCGGGGCTTTAGAAGTCGACACAGCCCCAATCATTGTCTCGCTTTCGGACGCCCGTAAAATGTCGTCCCGGGTGACGCGACCGCCCGCCCCAGTTCCCGACACTTGGCCGGGATTAATTCCGTGTTCTTCAGCCAGCCGCCGCACGGCGGGCGAATACCGGCCCCGCTCTCCGGCGCTGGCAGCGTCCACCTTTGGTGCAGGGGCTTCAATCCGGTCATGATCTTCGGTAGCGAGAGGGGCCGATTGCGATGTGGGGAGGGGCGAATGAGAAGCCGACGACTCCTCGACACCCCCTGGCACCTCGATTTCGCAAATCGGGGTGCCAATCGGCACCGTTGCGCCAGGATCCACGAGAAGCTTTTTAATGGTCCCCCCGACAGGGGCCGGTACTTCGGCATTCACTTTATCCGTGGCTACTTCGAGTAAAGACTCATACTTGTCCACGGTGTCCCCGACCTTTTTGAGCCACTCATTAATGGTGCCTTCGGTCACGGATTCGCCCAACTGGGGCATTGTTACCACTTCTGTTGCCAATACTGTCTCCTCACTTTCCGTCCCGTTAGAACTTGGCTAACTCTCGCGCCTTGTCCCGAATTTTTTCGGGCGTGACCATAAATGCGTGTTCAAGAGGGGGGCTATATGGCATGGCCGGAACGTCCGGACCTGCCAGCCGCATAATCGGCGCGTCCAGATAAAAGAGGGCATGCTCGGAAATGAGGGCACTGATTTCTCCACCGACGCCCCCGGTAAGATTGTCTTCATGAACAATGAGCACCTTGCCAGTTTTTTTGGCCGTTTGTAAAATCGCCGACACGTCCAGGGGGCGGACTGTCCGCAAATCCAAAACCTCTACTGAAACCCCGTCTTTTTCCAATTCCTCAGCCGCCTTAAGAGCATAGCTCACCATCAACCCATACGTAATGATAGAAAGATGCTTGCCTTGACGCTTAAGGTCCGCTTGCCCAATCGGAATCAGATACCTGTCATCCGGCACTTCGCCTTTGAGAGACCGATAGGCTGCTTTGTGCTCAAAATACAAGACCGGGTCCTCGTCCTCGATAGCGGACGCTAAAAGGCCCTTGGCATCATAGGGGGTACCAGGTACCACCACCTTAAGGCCCGGCACATGAGCAAAAAACGCCTCGACACTCTGCGAGTGATATAGGGCACCATGCACTCCACCGCCAAACGGTGCACGAATCACCATGGGGACACCAAAGGTCCCGTTGGAACGATACCGAATCCGGGCCGCCTCTTGGACAATTTGATTAATCGCCGGGAAAATGAAGTCCGCAAATTGTATTTCCGGCACCGGGCGCAACCCATTAATGGCCGCTCCGATGGCTGTGCCGACAATGGCTGCCTCCGCCAAGGGCGAATCAATAACCCGATCTTCCCCAAATTCCTTTTGTAAACCCTCGGTGACCCGGAATACACCCCCCCGCACCCCGACATCTTCACCATAAATAATGATGCGTGAGTCGTGAGCTAGCTCTTGACGCAATGTCTCCCGAATGGCTTCTAAATAACTAAGTACCGCCATAGTGGTTTGCCCGGCTTTCGTTCAGCCAGACTTTTGCCCTCCTTATCCGGTTTGGTTTTGATCCGCCTTGCTAAAACCTGGCGAAGAAAACCTATTACGAGCTATAAACATAATCCGCCAACGTCGAAGGGTCCGGCAACGCCGCCTTCTCCGCATAATCCGTAGCGTCGTTCACCACGTCCTTAATCTGTTGCTGCATTTCTTTGAGCTTCTTGTCGTTCAAAATCTTCTGGTCTCGCAAGTAGGCTTCAAACATCACGAGGGGATCGCGCTTTTTGGCCTCAGCAACTTCCTCCCGGGACCGGTAGGCACGATCGTCATCATCGCTCGAATGCGGCACAAAGCGATACGTTTTCGCTTCCACGAGAGTGGGACCCTCCCCGCGCCGCGCTCGATCAGCCGCTTCCTTAACCACTTCGTACACCTTAATGGGGTCGTTCCCGTCAACAATAATGCCCGGCATGCCATACCCTGATGCTCGCGCCGCCACATCCTGCACCGCCATTTGCTTGCGCGACGGCACTGAAATCGCATAGCCATTATTTTCGTTGAAGAAAATCACCGGCAGTTTATGTACGGCCGCAAAGTTCAGGGCTTCGTGAAACTCGCCTTGACTAGTCGATCCTTCCCCGAAATAGGCGACCGAAACGCGGCCGTCCTTGAGCACTTTGGACGCCAAGGCCAGGCCGGCGGCGTGTGCGTCCTGGGTGGCTACAACCGACCCACTCGTCAAGATATGTCGTTCGGCGTGTCCCCAATGCGCGGGCATTTGCCGACCGCCCGAATTCGGATCCTCCGCACGACCCAGTAAGTGGAGCATCACCTCACGGGCTGTCATTCCATAGGCCAACACCAGTGCCAAATCACGATAGTAAGGACAAATCCAGTCCTCCCCGCGGTTTAACGCAAAGGCCGATCCCACCTGAGCCGCTTCATGGCCGTTCGAGGTATACACGACGGGGGCACGGCCCTGGCGATTCAAAATCCACATCCGGTCATCCACGGCTCGGGCCAATGCCATATGATAGTACATATCCAACATCACTTTCGGGGTTAATCCCTTATCCAACATTCTGACCCTCTCCTTTCCAAAATGTTTGCTCGTTATGCGGGGGAGGAGCCGTACACGTGTTCCTCGATGCTTGCCGCCGAAGGAAGGTCGGCTGCTTCGGCAAACTCGGTCGCGTCATCCACCTCATGTCTGACGCGTTCCAACAATGCGTCCTCTCGCTCATCATCCCATAGTTGTTCGTTCTTAAGCCATGCGCGAAACCTCTGGATGGGGTCATCCTTCATTTCTTCAGCTAGATCCTCCTGAGACCGGTATGCCCGATCATCATCGTCGCTGGAATGGGCCGTGTACCGGTGAGTTTTCGCCTCAATGAGCGTCGGCCCGCCCCCCGATAGGGCGCGGGATCGTGCTTCGATCATCACTTGGTATACTTGTAAAGGGTCGGAGCCCTTCACTACTACGCCAGGTATACCATAGCCTTGGGCCCGTTCAGCCACGTCAGAGATGA
The DNA here is from genome assembly GCA_021806205.1 of Bacillota bacterium. Lineage (GTDB taxonomy): Bacteria > Bacillota > Sulfobacillia > Sulfobacillales > Sulfobacillaceae > Sulfobacillus_B. The sequence continues at coordinate 19,519 of JAJZXX010000008.1, forward strand.
CCATCTCTCGCTCCTGGGGGACGGAAATGGCATATCCATTATTCTCCACCAAGATCACCACGGGTACGTGATGAACAGCAGCAAAGTTCAGGGCTTCGTGAAACTCCCCCTGGTTGGTGGACCCTTCGCCTAACGATGTCAACACCACACCGGGCTCATTCTTGATCCGCATCGCCCAGGCAATTCCGACTGCATGCACGACTTGGGTCGCAACCGGCGACGATCCAGTCAAAACATGCTTTTGGGCATGGCCAAAATGCGCAGGCATTTGACGGCCCCCCGAACTGGGATCGGCCGCCCGGCCCATTTGGCCCAACATGATTTCGCGCGGTGTGACGCCAAACGCCATGACCATCGCCATGTCGCGATAATACGGGGCCAGCCAATCGGTGGTGGGGTCCAAAGCCATGGCGGATCCCACTTGCACACCTTCTTGACCTTGACCGGAAATTACGAACGCTGACTTGCCCTGGCGGTTTAGGATCCAAATCCGTCGGTCGAGTTCGCGACTAAGAACCATGTAATAGTAAAGAGTGCGGAGCCGCTCTAGATCCATCGAGGGACCATAGAGCTGCTTTTTTTTGGCCATTGCGGCCCTCCTCACAATCGCTTACACGTGAATGGCGTGTCCATCTACGGCTAAGGCCGCTTCGTGAAGCACTTCGGAAACCGTCGGGTGCGCATGCACACTTTCCGCCACTTCCCAAGCCGTCGCCTCCAAAAACCGAGCCAGCGCCATTTCGTTGATGTAGTCCGACGCCCGGGGACCCACAATATGTGCCCCCAACAACACATCTGTCTTCTTATCTGCTACCAGCTTAACCATACCGTCCGGCTCACCCAAAATCAGCGCTTTGCCATTGGCACGGAACGGGAACGTCCCCACTTTCACCGCGTGACCAAGCGATTCGGCCTCCTTGGCGGTGAGCCCCACTGAGGCCACTTCAGGCCGCGAGTACGTCACCCGGGGTACACGCGTCGCATCCAAGAGTTCAGGGTTCGCCCCGGCAATCGTTTCGACGGCAATCATGCCCTCGTGAGACGCGACATGCGCCAATAGATATCCGCCAATGACATCCCCAATCGCGTAGACATGGGGTATGTTTGTCCGGTAATGATCATCCACCGGAATAAATCCACGCTCTACGCTGACGCCCGTCTGGTCGAGGCCAATGTCATCGACAACGGCCTGTCGACCGACGGCGACTAAAAGCACCTCCCCACTAACGGTAGAGGTCTTGCCATCGGCACCCGTTACTTTAGCTGTAATACCTTTAGCGCTCTTTTTGACACTTTTCAGGTCAAACTTGGTTCCCGCCATAACTTGGACACCCCGGCGGATCAATAGCTTGGCAAGCTCCTCGGCCACGTCTTCATCATCTTGAGGAAGGATGTGGGGAAGCATTTCAATAAGGGTCACTTTTGACCCGAAATCATTGTACATGGATGCAAACTCGACGCCTATGGCACCCCCTCCCAATATCACGATCGAGCCGGGTACGTCGCTCTTTTCGAGTACGTCGTCAGAACTAAGAATTTGCTTGTGATCAAACGGCAAATCCGAAAGTTCCCGGGGGACTGATCCCGTCGCGATCACAACATCTTGAGTGGTTAATGTCATTGTCCCGTCTGAATTAGTCACGTCCACGTGGGTGGCATCCACGAGGCGACCCCACCCAGACATCAGCGTCACCTTGTTCTTCTTTAAAAGAAACTCCACGCCTTTCCACAACTGCGTAACAACTTTTTCCTTTTTCGCTACCGCCTTGGGATAGTCGAGCACCACCTGATTTGCCGTCAAACCAAACTCGTCCGCGTGCTCAAACGTATGCAATAGCTCGGCCGTATGGAGCAGTGCCTTGGTGGGAATACATCCTCGATGAAGACAGGTGCCTCCCACGCGCCCGGCGTCCACCAACGCCGTTTTGAGTCCCAATTGGCTAGACCGAATGGCCGCTACATATCCCCCGGTCCCTCCTCCTAAAATAACGACATCAAAACTGGTCTCCGCCATGCTTATCCTCCCTTAACCTCCATGAAGATCCCTCTAATTGCGCGACGTGTCAACGCCTCATCCTACCCCTCTTACCGTAACCATGCCCCAATCCAGGACCTTACCATCCGCGCCGACTCAAAAACTCCTAGTTGATGGCCAACCCTGGCTCGTATGTATACCGGGCCAAAAACCGGTATCGCGCTAGTTTTAGGGACCGGCGGCTTAGTATCGAACGCCCCTAGGGCAGTCCCTCTCCGCCGATCCCGAGACTACATAGAGCCTAACGCTTTGTAGTGCTTCCCGCAAGTTACGAAGAAAACCCAGGCATCGAGCTGACGTTTCGGCCGGAATGCCGATGACGGCGCTGCCCGACCGGTATAGTCTGGTGATACCAAGGGCTATACGATGAGCTTGACGGCTACCGGCTTTGTGGTATCGTCAGTCTGTTAAAGAAAGTAAAGGGCGGATGATAATGACCCACTTGACGATTGCCAAATCTCCCCCAAGGGAGAGATCTGCCCGTTTATCGGTCTAACAACCCGAACGCGCCCTCCTCTCCCTCCGTCAGATAAAATCCGGGGGGTTTTTTATGCCATCGACCAAAGATGTGGTGTGGCTGGCCATTGATGATGCGATTGTCACCATCGGGGCCCAATTCCGCGAAGTCGCCTTAGGTCTTCTGATCACCATGCTGAATCCCAGTGCATCCAGTTACGCTTGGTACTTTCTTATCGGTTCCATCCCAGGTTTGATGCTAGCGCGCACCTACGCCTGGACTAGCCGGCGTATCGGCGCCCGCTGGTTGATGATGGCCACCTATCTGTTCCGCCTCATCTTAGTGGTGGGGTTATGGCGCATTACAAGTTTTTGGGCGGCCTTGGCCCTCTTGGCAGGCCTCTCCGTGGGACGCGGCTTTTATTCTGCCTCCCAGGCACACTATGTAGCGGTTCAGGGCGACTTTGCCGGGACTCGGCGGGTGGTCATGCGACTACGCCAGTCTGAAAGCGCGATGCGTTTGATTGGACCGTTACTCGCCGGCGCAGTGCTAATCGATACAGGATATCGAAGCGGCTTCCTGTTTTGTGCTGGCGCTTATGTCCTGGCGTTGTTCGCCGTATCCCGGTTGACTGTCCGGCCAATTTCCCCAGAGCCGATGCACTATGAAAGGATTGACTGGCGTCCGGATGGGCCCGCCTTGGCCATGATGGGCTTAAGCTTTCTCACCTGGCAAGCCAACACGCTGGCCATGGCCTATACATTTCATGTGTTACACCGGGCTACCTTTGGGTATGGCTTGACTTTGTCCGTGTGGGGCGGATCCGGTCTTTTGGCCAGCATCATGCTCGCCCGGATTCAGACGCGCCCCATGCGATGGATTCCGCCTATGTTCCTCGTACTGGGTATCTGCTGGTTACTCTTATCCCAGGGCGTCACCTTCCCCGTATTTGTGTTGTTAGGCGGAATTGAGGGCTTTGCCGCTTGGATGGTCACCGATTTGACCACCACCTTTATCTTATCGGAAGCACCTTTATGCCAAGCCGGTCAAGCCCAGGCTCGCCTCGGTGCGTTTGATGAAGTGGGCTCCATGGCCGGCACACTCACCATTTTAATCGTGCCAGCCACATGCTTAGTACTTCCGCTGTATGGCGCACTGGGGGTGGCTGGCATCGTTGCCGCGGGCACCTGGTTTCTGGTGAAGATCAAGAGGTCCCGCCATGATCGTGTAGCCAGCGCTTTGGACGACGTTCCTAAAGGGAACGGGGTCGATGGGTAATGCGGAATAGCTGTTACAATCCGCTCATAACCGGTACCCTTGGGGCACCGGGGGGAGGGCCTGATGAGGGCACGTTGCGAATCTTACGGTTTATGGGGCTTCATTGCGACGAGATGCCTCTTGGACATAAGAAACTTACATGCCGTGCCAACCCTGTGACCGACGGTTCGTTCGAGATGATGAAGGTCATTGTCATCGGGAAAGCATTAGTGCTGCCGTTCTAGCAGCCTGTGCCGGGCCGTCGTTATTCACTTCTGCGGGGCCAAAGATCAGACCCTTTTAACCGGCTCGGCAACCTGTCATTCCGGGGTTCCTTATCGAGGGCCGTCAGGCTGGCCTGTTATGATTATAGGTATGAGGCAAAACAAACATCTAAGAGGTGGTTCTGTGATATCCGCTCCAAGTCAATGGAGGGCGACCCGCTCGTGAAATTCGGAGCGCCTGAGAACGGCGTAGGACGGTTATTAGGTCGTCTTTTAGGAACGGGAAACGCTGAGAGACCGCCGGGATCAGAATTCGCCTTTTTGCTGGCGGGTGCTGGCGCATCGAACCTGGGTCTTGCCTTTCTCTGGCCGCTGACAGCGCTGTATGTTCATCAGGTACTGCACCAATCCATGACGGTGGTCGGTTTTGTTATGATGGCGCAGGCGGGCGCTAGTGTCATGGGTTCCCTGATTGGCGGCGCTCTTTATGATGCGCAGGGGGCGCGCCTGCCGCTTCTGTGGGCCATAGGTTCTTCGGCCGTGACAATGGCGGTGGTGGGATGGGACCGAAATTTTTGGGTTTTTTCGGTGGGCGTGTGCTTGATTAGCTTCGCCATCAGTACCACGATGCCGATTTTCAACGCGCTTGCCGCTATCACCTGGCCGGAGGGCGGGCGGTCGTCGTTCAATGCCGTCTACGTGGCCATCAATGCTGGCGTGGCCATCGGTTCCTCACTGGGGGGCCTTTTTGCCAGCATCAGCTTCCGGCTGGCTTTTTTGTCGGCCGCGTTGGTGACGGCAGCCCTCTGGGCGGTTATGGTCCCCACCTATCGGGGTAATGCGTGGACTGCTGTACCGCCAAGGCGCGTCGCCCCGCATGGCGATTCCGTGAAGAGGTATATGGTCGGCTGGCAGGCGGTGGGGGGCTCTACCATCATCCTCGCCTTGGCGCTCGGCCTTCAGTGGATGGCCTATGATCAGTGGGAGGTCACGGTACCTAACTTCATGCACTCCGAAGGCTTTGCCCTCCCGCTCTATAGCCTCCTTTGGACACTAAATACCCTCCTCATTTTGGTAGCCCAACCGGTGCTAAGCTGGGTGGTGACCCGCGTACCCCGGGTGACCACCCAGCTTCTCATGGGGAGCGGACTCTTTCTCCTAGGGTTTGGCACACTGTCTGTAAGCCACACATATCCCGCGTACATCTTAGCCATGGTGATTAGTACATTGGGAGAGATGCTAGTGCTGCCGGGCGTCCCGGCGGCGGCGGAGACCCGAACCCCACCGGATCGAAGGGGCCTAGTGCAAGGTGTCGTGGGAACCGGGGGTTCACTCGGGCGTATGGCGGGACCGTTGGTGGGGGGCTTCGTGTATTCTGCCCAGAACCCGGGTCACCTGTTCACCATCATGCTAGGCGCCATCGTGTTGGGGGGCGTTTTCTATGTCGTGAGTGACCGCGTGTGGAAGGCCCATGGGCGGGATCAGGCTCCCTCCCAAGGCAGCATCATGTTGTAAACGGCCAACCAAGCCCCCATTCGAGCCTTTGTAGTAACCGCCGTGTCGCATGACCGCTTGCGCATCGCGAAAATGCCCCGCCCAACACGCTACCCAAGACATCGAGAGAACCTCGTCCCAGACCTACCCCTCGGTTATCCCGGCGCTGGATTCGATGAGCTATCACCAGAGGACAAGGTCGATTACGTACCGTCACGATGAGATCGTATTTCGGTTAGCGCAAAGAAATCATTCGACAACGACTGGCCGATCTGAATGCCAACCCACGTGATTGGGGTCAGGTTCGCGATTACTTCACCCACGACTTCGGAAAATCCAAACCGAAGTCATTATCTGCCCGGTTTGGTTGGGAGCCGGCGCCCAAGAGATGTATAAGCCACGATGGCGTGGTATTAAGCGCAGCGCCTCGGACTAGGAGCTTGTCCAAAAATTTATTTTGCGTGGGGTGCCAGTGACAGCGATCGGAAATCACCGACCGCTCAATGGGAGGTCATGCTTGCTGCGGACTGGCATAAACTACCGGTTTAGAGAGATTTTGGCGCTTTGACGTGGAAATACTGTTGACACGACCCTTA
>JAJZXX010000082.1 GCA_021806205.1 Bacillota bacterium
ACAGCACAACGCCCTCGACGAAGGAGGATCCGCATGATGATTGAAACATTCTATGGCATGCACCGCATGCCATTTACCACGGAGGACGCGACGTCCCCAATCTTTCACACCCCGACATGGCCGTATCCCGCCAAACATCAGGCCGGTCTGCATGCACTACTCCGCCTCAATCTCTGGTCGCACCGGGAAATTGAAACTGGCCAGTCATTGCTCGACCGATTCAGTCCGGTCTATGGGTGGCAAGGGCCGGTTCGAGTTCCTTCAGCGGATCCTGGTTCCGTTCGACCCAGACTCTGTAGCGAGGCCGATCACTGCCGGGCCGCACAGTGCATTCACTAACGGATACACCAATGCGTAGGCCATTTTGTCAGCAGCGGCCCGATATCCGTCGTACAGATTGCGAAGATCCCCTTGCACCCATCCGAGTAAGCCCACCCCCAGGACCCTCGCATGGGATCGAACACCGTCTCCTTGTCATCGTACCAACGGAGACTATCCGGCGCTCAAACGCTCGAGCACCGGAAAGGACGTACACTGTATCGATGAGCGTCACGGTGGCGTCCGGATCCGCAGCAGGGAAAGTAAACGGAGAGCCGAGCCACGACCAATAATGGTGGCAATGATTAATTTCTCTGAGCGGTTCAATAACAGCGCCCCACCCGACTCTCGACGGTTGTGGCCTCGTGCCTGTAACGGCGACAGGCTAGAACGCAGCGCATATCGCAAATCGGCGCCACGGGGGCGCCGATGACCGGATGCGGTTCAGATCCTTATCCGCCATTGCCACTGGGTGAGCTCGATGGGGATACCGGGCTTTGACTGGGTGACAAGGAGGGGCTAACGCTCGTCGAGGGTGGTCCAGATGAGCTGGATGGGCTTGAAGAGCTCGACGAAGGCGACGAAGAGGACGAAGAGGATGAGGAGGATGAGGAGGATGAGGATGAGGACGACGCTGAAGACCCCGTGCAGGTCTTGGTAGGCGCCCAATAAATGTGGTCGTAGGGCAATGGTTCCGGATAGTGCCAATGGCTTTCTGGCCGTAAAAAGACTTTGCTGATGGCAGGCCCGCAACCCGGATGCCAGAGCACATGGGGGTTGGAGGCGGGTACTTTCAAGAGCACCCAGGTATTGCCAACGGTCGTCGGTTGAGTGCCTTGAATATACCAGACGCCATTGGCAATGTCGGACTTGGGTGTGATGGAACCGGCTAGTTTGCCCGACGTGATGGAGACATTATTCACTTGCACGACACCGCTCGGCTTGGGGAAGTTTTTCACCGGAATGTGTTCGGCCCGATTAACCTGTTCCATAATCTGCTGCCAAATCGGCCCGGAAGCGGTTGCACCATAGGCGGGACCGTTAGGTGTCGAGGGTTGAGCCACTTCTCGATATTGGTTGCCTTCCCAGACGCCGACGACCATTTGGGGTTCATAGCCGAGGAACCAGGCATCGGCCTCACCATTGTTGGTACCACTTTTTCCAGCGGCTGGCCGTCCAATACCTAATCGATTACCCGTCGTGTAGGCACCGGGTCCAATGCCGGGCAGTTCCGTGGGATGCAGTACCCGCTCCATCATTTTTTGCATGATGAAAGCGACCTGAGGGGATAGCACCCGTGTGCCCTGGGGTGTTTGATTGTAGACAACCGAACCGTTGCTATCCACGACTTTGGAGATCCAAATCGGCTTCATCCGCACGCCCTCGTTGGGGTATGTGGCGTAGGCCTGGGTCATTTCGTAGGCGTTGACCCCACCTTTGGTAAACCCGCCGATTCCCAAGCCTAAATACTGAGAATCCACCTGGGGTATTTTTAACCCGAATTTTTTAGTGGCCAAGTTGAACGCCTTTTGCTCGCCCACTTGTTGCAAGAGGTGGACTGAGGCATCGTTGTCGGAAATCCCCAAGGCATCGCGCAGGTCAATATAGCCCCGATAGATGTTATCGTCGTTGCTGGGCCACCATTGACCATTGACCTTCATGGTGGGCACGTCTTGGACCACCGACGTTTGGGTATACCCTTGGATAATTGCCTCGGGGTATTCCAACAGAGGTTTAATGGATGACCCGCTGGAACGTTGCACCTGCGGCGAGGTGGCCAAATCCAGTCCGCCGATGTGTTGGCTACGTCCGCCGATCACGGCCCAGATGGCGCCATTTTGGGGGTTCTCTACAACCGCTGCACCTTGATAGGTGGCGCTCGATCCAAAGTTGTAATTCATCCAGTGGTTGACTGCGTTTTGGGCAATGTTATAGACGGTTGGGTCTAGTTTGGTATAGATTTTCAGCCCACCGTTGAACACCTCTTGTTGAGTAAATCCCTTGGCTTCCAAAAGATTAATCACATGTTGGATGTACCAAGGATAAGGGTATGGCGACACGACGTTGGCGGTCGTGATTTTTTGAGGAGACAGATGCAACGGGGCATGATAGTACTTGCTGACTTGGGAGTTCTTAATGTAACCATATTTCGCCATGGCCTGCAGCACTTCCAGCTGGCGTCCCTTGGCGGCCTTATAGTGAACTAAGGGGTCATAACCTGAGGGAGCTTGCGGGAGGCCTGCAATGAGCGCCGCCTGCGGGATTGTCAATTGGCCCGGCTTTTCGTTGAAGTAGACCTTCGATGCCGTTTCAATACCATAAGCCCCATTGCCTAGATAGACTTCATTCAAATACATGTCTAATACCTGCTGTTTGGAGTAGCTGCGCGCTAATTCCAGGCCCAAAATCGTTTCCCGTATCTTATAGGTGATAGATCGGTTGTCGTGAAGATACAACATTTTGGCCAACTGCTGGGTGATAGTGGATGCGCCTTGAACGGCCGCCCCATGAATAGCATCGGCTAGGGCCGCGCGCAAAACCGACCGCAGGTCAAATCCGTCGTTGTGCCAAAAGTTATGGTCCTCAACGGCCACCAAGGCATTTTGCACATTCGGCGAAATCTGATTGAGCGGAACATTCACGCGATTGGTGGATAAGTGCAACGTCGCGACGGGCTGGCCGAATCGGTCATAGACTACGGAATCTTGACCCGCGGTGCTGAGATTGACCAGATTCGCTACGGACGGCAGGTGGCGCACGGCTTTCACGGTCTCATAACCCGCCCCGGCAGCCGCTAGAACTGCCACAAAGAGTCCCGAAAACGCGATGAGACGAAACCAGCGGACACGCCGTCGTGGCGAATCCCGCCGATTAGACTCAGGGGAATTTTTCGCGGTAGTTTTTTTGGCCTGAGATTTAGGGGGCAAGACGGCCGCGCTGGGTAGGGTCCGCCCACAGTGACGGCAAAATTTGGACCCCACGACGTTGTCCTGCCCGCAACGTGGGCACTGCACCCTATTCGCTCACCTCCTGGTTCTCTTGCTGGCCGTCGGTCGCCTCTTCTTCGTCCTCTACGGTGTGCGCGCTCCTGGGCGGAATCGTGAAAGAGGCGGCGATGAGGGCTATGCCGAATAGAATCCAAATGATGGCCGTTTCTTCACGCCCTGCCAATCCAATCACGAAACCTACCACGGAAAACAAACATCCCATAACCCATAAGACTCTGGGGACGCCGACCCCCGCAAAAAACGACAAATCCCAATGTCTCGTTTCGAGTTCCCATTCTTCCTCGAGCGGTTCTTCTGGATCGTCAACCTCCTGGGGCAGGGGTGCTGACCTGCGACGCCGCAATAACGGAGGATCCCGATCGGGTTCGGTTTTCGTTTCTTGAAAGAGGCTCTCGACCACTGGACGCTCGGATGGTGCCCCGATTTCCAATAGGTTCTTGCCGCAATTTGGACAAAATACACTGTCCACAGGAATATTCTCACCACAGCTGCGACAAAACATAGAAATCTCCTCTCGGACGCTATTTCCGTGCATTGTTGACAATATTCGTCGCCGCCATCATAATTGCGGTCTATTTTAACATAAACCTCGATCCCGCACGGATAACGTCATGGGCGCCGTTTTTCGTATTTGATGGACCTCAATAGTGACGGATAAGTTGAAGGATTTGATACATCGGGTGGCATTTGTTGTCGCGTTCTAATGTTACAGGGTCGATTGCGACTAAATGTCCGCCATGCATCACGGCCATGCGCAAGGCAATGTCCGTTGCGGTGCGTACCACCACCCACGGGCTCTTGATGTTCGGGTCGAGTCGCGTGAGCACTAAAAGGTCCTGAGGAAGAATATTGGGCAGACTCGGACCCGAATACCGCCAGATTAGTTCCGCTGGAGCGCCGGAGGGTACTGCCAGAGTGTCTCCCTGAAAGATCGGCTGACCGTCCTCGGTCCATTCATCAGTCACGGGCAGCCGGCCATACAGCCCTCCTGCCTCTTCGGCCACAGTATCCTGCGGTAGAAATTGGCCATGCAAGACCGCTTTTTTAAAAGCGTTGAGACCCCCGAAATGAGATTTGTGCAACCAATAGTACACCGTTTTTTCTTCGGCGTACCCGAGTCGATGGGCGATCCGATGGGCGGTAATGAGAGGGTCTTCCAAGATTAGATTGGCAATACGATCAATGACGCGCATAAAGCAAATTTCGCCCTAAAAACCCGTGTACCTTTACAGGAATAATGTATAAATAGAATGTACAGATACAGTATTAGTGTACATTCCAATACTTGGCGGGCTTGATGGACCTTTGGGGCAGGGAAATGTCACGATGGTCGCGAATACTAGCGTTAGGATGTGATTACCAATGCAAACGTTGCGCGTGTCGGCATCGTCGCGGCCCAAGTCGGTCGCGGGTGCGATCGCGGCGGTTATAAAAGAGTCAGGACCGGTCGAAATACAAGCGGTGGGTGCTGGGGCCGTGAACCAAGCCATTAAGGCTATTGCCATAGCCCGTGGATATTTAAATGCGGAAGGCGTTGACCTGGTCATGCAACCAGAGTTCATGGAATTAGCCATCGACGGGGAGTCCAGAACCGGTGTGCGCATGCTAATCGCGACGCGGTAACTCAGCCGAAGTCTGACGGCTTAAAGGAGCCCTAGTTGTGCATCTAAGGCGAATTCGTTTGTATGGGTTTAAATCCTTTGCCAACGACGTGAGCGTAGAGTTCGAGCCTGGTATTACGGCCCTCGTTGGGCCTAATGGTGGTGGCAAGAGCAACGTCGTTGATGCCATCCGTTGGGTCCTGGGCGAACAACGGTTAAAGGACTTGCGTGCCGAGCGCTGGGAGGATCTGCTCTATCAAGGCGATTCCGGTAAGTCAGCGGCTCGCGTGGCCGAAGTGTTTTTAGAGTTCGATAATCAGGACGGGGAGATGGCCCGATGGCCCGAGTCGCTTACGGTGGCTCGGCGCTACTATCGGAGCGGTGACTCCGAATATCTCGTTAATGGTCATACGGTCAGGCTCAAAGATATTACCGACCTGTTCTTGGACAGCGGACTCGGCCGGTTTAGTTATGCCATTATTAGTCAGGGCCGCGTGGAAGGGGCGCTCCTCCAGCGGCCCAATGACCGCCTCGAACAGTTGGAAGAAGCGGCCGGCGTATCGCGGTACAAGGTGCGAAAACGCGAGACCCTGACACACTTGAAGGAAACGGAAACTAAGCTAGTGCGTCTGACCGACCTATCGGATGAAGTCGCAAGACAAATGGAAGCGGTCCGGAGTCGGGCCGAAGCCGAGTCACGCTACCGTACTTGGGAGCTTTTGCGGCAAGACTGGCAACAGCGGTTGCTGTACACCGAGTATCGCCGGGCCCAAGACAAGATCGACCGTCTAGAACAAGAGCGGGGTCGGATCGATCGCGAGCGCCGCGAATTAGCTGACGAACTGGCGCGGGTTGTGAGCGGCGGTAAGACTATCAGAGACAAGTTGACCGAGGAAAACGCAAGCCTAGACAGTGAAGCGACAACGCTCGCGGAATTAACCGAACAAGCCACAGCCGTCCGGCTGCAAAAAGGCGATATCGAATCGCGCATTCATAATATTGAGCGCGAGCGGGCGCAGCTTAAGGAGTCCATGACACTGATCGCCTATCAGGTGCAAGAACTGCAGCAGGAGCTTGAAAGTGCCCTCACACGAATACTCTCCAAAGATTCGGCGGGATTGGCGCCTGATGCAAAAATACGGCAAGCGGTCCAAGCTGATCTGGCCGAAGTCCAAGGCCGTCTCGAAACCTTGCGGAAAGATCGCGACGCAACGGATCAGGAGTTGGAGCGTCTTGGGGCCGAACGTGCCCAAGTGAATCAAGGGCTGGCGCGCATTCAGGGATTTTTGCGGATGGGTGGTGAAACCGACAATCTCCAGGAGGCTCTTCAGCGACGGCACCAGGAATCGCTATCTTTGGAAAAAGATGTACACCAGCTCACCGATGAGGTGGTCCGGCTGACGGAGCAAAAGAGCCGACTCAAGCAATTTTCCGGTGCGTTAGAGCAAGAAATCTACGGCTTGAAGCACCAATTGGCCGGCCGTCAAGCCAGGCTTCGGGCGCTTCACCAACTGGATGCGGAAGGAGCCGGCCTGTATGCGGGGGTGCGTGCGGTGCTGCGGGGCCAACAACAAGGCACATTATCGGGCGTGTTGGGCACCTTGGGGAGTCTGGTCGATATGGCACCCGATGTGTCGTTAGCCATTGAAACCGCACTGGGTTCATCAATCCAAGACGTCGTGGTGACGAGTGAAGTCGGTGCCAAGGATGCCGTCCAGTTCTTGAAGAGGGGGTCTTTAGGGCGGGCTACCTTTTTGCCGTTAGATACGGTGAAAGGTGGGCGTGTGAGCCCTGAAGATTATCGGAATTTAGCGCGCCAACCTGGAGTGGTGGGGTGGGCGCCCGATCTGGTCAAGCATGATCCGGGTATTCAGGCGGCTGTCCAGCACGTGTTGGGCCGCGTATTGGTGTTGCAGAACTTGGACGAGGCGACCCGGCTGGGTCCGATACATAATTTTCGCTATAAAATGGTGACCCTGGATGGACAGGTGGTGCACTCCGGCGGAGCCATTACCGGAGGAAGCCGGGTTTCTGAAAATAATTCCGGTCAAAGCCGGCGCATTGAGATTAATGAACTGACGCGGCGTATTCGAGAAGATAGCGAAGTGGTGGCCGCCAAGGAGGAATTACTGCATTCGAGTCGAACGGAGGCGGATGAGGCGGACCAGCAGCTGGATCAAGCCCGGGAATTATTGGCGGAACAGCGCCACGCCTGGCAAGAATTGCGCCAAGGTCTTTCCTGGGAGGAAAAATGGGGTCAACCCGAGACACTCGTGGAACGCGCGGCCGAGTTGGAGTCGGCTATTTTGGCCGTGCGTACCCGCTTGGCCGCATCATCCGAGACGGATAAAGAATTGCGGGTGCAATCGGAGGAACTGTCCCACACCTTTCAAACCATGGAGGCGGCTTGGCGCCAGGAGGAACAAAAGCGACGCGAAGACAAGTTGATTGGGGAGCGCATCGAGCGTGAATTAGAACGCTTGCACCAGCAAGAGCAAAGCTATTCGAATCGACTGATCGTTTTGGATCAGGATGAGCGTCAATTGACCGAAACCCTATCGCGCCGGGTCCAAGAACTCGAAGAAACACTGAACCGGGTCCAATCATTCGAAAAGGGGCGTTCTGAACGGGTTCGTCTTCTGCAGGACTTGCGGGAGCATCTGGTGGCCGTGGACAACCGGCAACGGGTACTGGAACTGGAAGACCGCAAGATGGAACAAAAGGCCAACACCTGGGGACAGGAACAGTTAGAACTTCGGGTGCGCTTTGAAGCCTATCACCCTCCCGATAGTGTGGGGGAGCCGCTGTCTCGGGCCGAGGAGGCCAATGCCCGTAATGAGGTCAGACGCATTACCGAGAAGCTTAATGAAATCGGCCCCGTCGTACCCGGGAGCTTGGCTCTCTTTGAGCAGTTGGAGGAGCGCCGCCGTTATCTGGTTGATGAAAGCCAAGATGTGGAAGAAGCGCGTCGTGAACTTTTGACCACTTTAGAGGAAATTGATGCCGAGATGGAGCGACGCGTCAAAGTTACGGCCGATGAGGTCGAACGCGCGTTTTCCGAAGCGTGCCGCCAATTGTACGGCGGCGGCGACGGAGGCTTTAGTTGGACTATTGGCGAGCAGCCGGGCGTAGATTTGTGGGTGCGTCCGGCTGGGAAACGGCCTAGTCACCTGGGGGTGTTGTCGGGTGGAGAAAAGGCCTTGGGCGGCATTGCCTGGCTCTTTAGTCTCTTAGCGGTGCGCCCGGCGCCTTTTGTGGTATTAGATGAAGTAGAGGCGTCGTTAGATGAAGCCAATGCCGAGCGTTTTGCGCGCTATATGCGAACCTGCCGGGGTACGGCCCAGTACGTGGTGGTTACGCACCAGCGTCAGACCATGGAAGCCGCAGATGCCCTGTGGGGGGTGGCCGGGGACGCTCAGGGGCGTAGCCGTTTGGTATCGGTGCGGTTAGCCGAGGTAGAGGAACAAGCTACATAGGGGATCGGTAGGGGAGGATGATGGTGGCAGGATTTTTTGATCGTCTCAAAACGGGCATGTCGCGGACACGGGGTGAGATCGGGGATCGCATTCGCACTCTCGTTCAAGGCCGGCAGTGGTCTGATGATCTCTATGATGAGTTGGAGCAAATCCTCTACGAGGCGGACCTCGGGATTGAGTCGGTTAATGAGATATTGTCTTTGTTGCGGGAAGCCGTGCGCCAACAAAAGCCCCGGGACGGCCAGGAAGTTATGGAGCTCCTGCGGACCGTAATGGTCTCTATGCTGAAGGGCTCAAGGGATGTCTTCCGGTTGCCCGACGAACCTCCGGGCGTGTGGCTCTTGGTCGGGGTGAATGGGACCGGTAAAACCACGACCGCCGGAAAATTAGCGGCCTGGATGGTGCAAAATGAGCATGGCGTGATACTGGGAGCGGCGGATACGTTTCGGGCGGCGGCGTCTCAGCAGCTCATCGCTTGGGGACAAAGGGCCGGAGTGGATGTGGTTCATCAAGGGGAAGGTGCCGACCCGGCTGCGGTTGCATTTGATACGGTGCGCGCTGCCAGGTCCCGCCATTTAGATCTCGCGATTATTGATACCGCGGGACGATTGCACAACAAGGCGCATCTCATGCAGGAACTGGGCAAATTAGTGCGGGTGGTGGGGCGGGAATGCCCAGGTTCTCCCCATCAGGTGTGGCTGGTTATTGACGCCACCACGGGTCAAAATGGGCTCGAACAGGCCCGAGTTTTCTTGGATGCGATCTTAGTCACGGGCATCATCCTGACCAAATTGGATGGGACGGCCAAGGGGGGCGTCGCCTTTGCGATCCATCGGACGTTTAATCTGCCGATTGCCTTGGTGGGGGTGGGAGAAAGCCTGGACGATCTCATGGAATTCGATGCCGATCAATACGTGCGGGCCATTTTGGGCATGCCGAGCCGCGCCGAATAAACGGTGGGGTCGCCCACAGGTGGCAGGTTAAGTTTTTATCAAGTGCGCCATAAAACCCCTAGTTGACATTATGGGGATATCAGGTGAAATTCTTCGGGCGTGCTTTGCTAAAATAATTCGACTGGCACCGTAAGTGCCCGGTGATCCTCTCGACAGCGCCGGAAAATCGGTCAACGCTTGTGAGGTTTGCGACGTTCACTTGCGCCATATTCAAGGGACCTCTTCTGGCGCGAATTTAGTATCCACGGCTGAACAGGCGGAGTTTGGCAGCGTCGAAGATCTTCTGGGAACAATGTTGCCGCGTAGAATCTTTTCGCCCATTGCCCCCAGACCACGTTTTTTATATAATAGAACCACCTTGAAAGCGCCGAATTCGGTGAAGCGGAGGACCCAGTCAGTCGGGGTGAATTGCAGTATGCAAAGGGCACGACCACGGCCCGAACCCGTCAGCTAACTTCGTAGGCGTTGGGGGCTCAAGGTTTTCCCACTTTGATAGCGGTTCCCTCTCCCCCCGGGGCTCCTGGGTCTTTTTTATATCCGGGTTTTGAGGGAGGATGACGATATGGCTCGCAGAGTTTTGGAAGTGTCTTTGCATGCGGATCCGCTGACCCATCGCGACAGTGGGGTGGTCGGTGGCCAACAAATATTAATTCGTGAACTGGTCAAAAACATTCAGCAGCATGGTTATGGCGTGGATGTCATGACGGCTGCCCATAAAGGATCGCCGGAAAAGTTTAATCTCGGGCATTTGGGCCAGGTGATCCGTCTGACCCAGGAATTGGTTCGGGGGATGGAAGGCACCTGGGAACCCCTGGTTGACAAAATGGCAGTTCAAGCCATGGATTGGATTCGGGATAGTGGTCGCCAACATCATTTGATTCATAGTCACTATTGGATCTCGGGGTTGGTGGCGGAGAAAATTCATCAGCAAACGGGCATTCCCTGGATTCATTCGCCTGTGAAAATGGCGGAGTGGAATCAACGTCCCGGAGAGATTCTCGATGCTCGCCGGGTCGAGATCGAGCGTCGGCTATTAGAAGCACCCACGGCGGTTGTCGTCTCGTATTTGAGCGAAGCGGAGATCATTCACAGCGTTAATGCTGGGTTGCCGGTTTATGTGGTGCCGCCTGGTGTCGACCCCACCCAATTTTTCAGTCGCGATGCGGGTCCCGTCCTGCGCGCCTGCCAAATCACTCGCCGCCCCGCGATCTATGTCGGACGGCTCGAGGAGGCGCGGGGACTGCGCCATGCGCTTGAAGTCCTGGCTGACATGGATTTGCCCGAGGACTTTGTATTGCTGGTGCTCGGAGGAACGCGCCGCGAGATAGAACAAGGTGTACCGACGAACCCCGAGCTAGCTCGGCTGAAAGAGCGTTTGAGCGGCCACGTGCAGTTCATCGGAGGGATGCCGCATCGGGCGGTGGCGCCTTATGTCGCGGCTTCCGAAGTCGCCGTAGCGCTCAATCAAGGCCCCACACTCGGGATGGCGGTTTTAGAAAGCCTGGCGTCGGGAGTTCCGGTGGTGGGAACGAAAGTTCCTGGGGTGCGGGATTGGATTGAATCGGGCGAAGATGGCTATTTGGTGAAGCCCGAGGCAATGGCGGATTTGTGGAAGCTTACTTTGCAATTGTGGAAGAACCCGACCGAAGCTCGTAAAATGGGACACCGCGGACAAGACAAGGTCCATCGTCACCACACCGTGGGTCGGATGGCCGAAGAAATGGTGGCCTGTTACCAGGAGGTGACAGGCGTTGGCCAAAATCAGTTGGGTATTGGCTTCTGATATTGATGGCACGTTGGTGGGGCATGGGGGCGAGCCTGATTTAGTGCGGTTTTTGCGAGATAGACCACAAATCGGATTAGTCTATCTAACCGGGCGGACCCGCCCTAATGCAGAAGTATTGCTGGATAGCCACGGATTTCCCCAGCCGCTGGCTCTTGCTACCGATCTCGGGGCGGATGTCTACTGGGGGCCATCGCTGTCGCTCGATGAAGCCTGGGCTTTTCAACAACGGCGTGACTGGTCGCCTAGACAGGTTGTCCATGCCCTTGATGCGGTGGATGGTGTGAACTATCAATCCCGTTGCTCGTATTGGCGCCTGGCTTTTTATGCTCGAGATTTGACGGCGGTGGGGGAGGCTCGGGCTCACCTAGTGCAGCAAGGGATTGTCTGCCGCACCCTGTTTGATGAGGATGCCCAGCGCCTCGATGTCGTACCGCGAAGTGCTTTAAAAGGGCGGGCGCTCAAATACATTCTGAATCAACTACATATTCGGGCACAGCAATGTTTTGTAGCCGGCGACGCGGAAAATGATGGTGATTTGCTGTCGGGACGCTACCATGGGGTCGTGGTGGCAAACGGATCCCGATCCTTCAAGGAAAAACTTCCCGACACTATTATGCGTTCGGGATACCCTGGGGCTCAGGGGGTGCTTGACGGGCTTAGCCGGTTCGTAAAGCAGTCGGACTGGGTTTCACGCGAGCATGCTGGATGATGATATGATAGTGTCGGCTCCGGTATAATAGAGGTGTTGCCACATACCTGATCCCCGAGTGGGATCAGGTAGGGCCTGGCTGGGCGCAATGCGAGTCTATGATTTTACTGCGGGGCATGGCCTGGTGGCGAAAGGGATAGGGGAGGCACGTGGATGGTCACAGTACAGTCGGTGCAATGGCAAGAAGAAGCCTGGGAAGTCCGCTTCGATATTAAAGAAGGGGTATACGATTTGAAAGGCTATCCCGTTCGCGTCACCCATTTGGGCCGTTCGGACGCGATGGGACTCGAAGAGGATCTGGCTATGGTCGCCACCGGGCTTTTAAGACGCCACATGCGGCGTGGAGCGGTTCCGCCTCATGCTGTGATGATTAATTGGGGTCGAGTGACTCAACTGGCCCACGGTGGACCAGCGGCGTTAATTCAGGCCGTGGAGCGCATTACCCAACATCGCCGGGAGTTTGTCCAAAATGCGGTGCCCGAGTAGTTTTAACTTCGCCCGATTGGCGTGTTTTGGTACGGACATGCCAACTGAGCCGCCCGTCACCCTCACGCGGATTGCGGCTCGGTGGAGTCACGGGGACAGCGATCCTGAACGATGAGCCAGCCGTGGCTGGGTGCACGCTGCGGTCCCCCTTGACACGCCTCTAGCCTTTTGTTAGCATAGCGATGCTGTCAAGCTAAATAACTTAACAGGATGTGCAAGCGTTGGCGGTGACGGATCGGGTTCGCGCCGGAGTGCTTTTTGACCTCTATGGACCGCTTCTTACCGATCATCAACAGGATGTTTGGCAATTATACTATTTGGAAGACTGGTCCTTAGCAGAAATTGGGGCGGCTAAGAGTGTGTCACGTGCGGCTATCCACGATGTACTAGACCGCACCCTCGGGATTTTAGAAGAATTTGAGTCCCACTTGGGGTTATTGGATCAATGGCAAACCAGGCGTAAACGTCTTAGGGAACTCGTACGGTTAGCGGGTCTCTTGCCCGCTCACTGTGAGAATGCCAAGACGATATGCGCTTATGTAAATGAGTGGGCCGATGAGGAGGGCTTAGGCGATGTTTGACGCACTGACTGACAAGCTGCAGCAAACTTTTAAGCGCATGAGAAATAAGGGTCGCTTAACCGAAGCCGATGTCTCCGAAGCATTACGCGAGGTGCGCCTAGCCCTTTTAGAAGCCGACGTCAACTTTAAGGTGGTCAAAGAGTTCCTCGCCCGCGTTCAAGTGCGGGCCGTGGGACAAGATGTTTTGCAAAGTCTGACGCCTGACCAAGGAGTTATCCGCATCGTCCGTGATGAATTGATTGCCCTGATGGGCCAGACCAGCGAGCGGGTCCGCATGGCGTCCAACCCGCCCACGGTCATCTATCTGGTGGGACTCCAGGGGGCGGGCAAGACGACCGTCGCGGCCAAGTTGGCTCGCCTCCTAAGGCATGACGGGCGCCAACCGCTTTTGGTTGCGGCCGACATCTATCGCCCGGCAGCCAAAGACCAATTGAAGATTTTGGCCGAGCGCATCCAAGTTCCAGTGGTAAGCGAAGACGGCATGACCCCGGTCCAGTTGGCCGAACTTGGCGTAAAATCCTCTAAACGGCTGGCCAAAGATGTGATTATCATTGATACGGCCGGGCGATTGCACGTCGATCAGGATTTGATGGGTGAACTCGAAGAGATGAACCGCCGGGTGCCGGCCCATGAGATGTTGCTCGTAGTCGATGCCATGACGGGGCAAGATGCGGTGCGCGTTGCCTCGCGGTTTAAAGAGCAATTGCCGCTGACGGGCGTCATCATGACCAAGCTGGATGGTGATGCCAGGGGCGGCGCTGCCCTGTCGATTCGCGAAGTGACATCACTTCCCATTAAATTGGTGGGAACCGGCGAAAAGTTGGAGGATTTGGAGACATTCCGGCCGGACGGCATGGCATCCCGCATTCTCGGCATGGGCGATTTAATCCGGCTCATCGAGAAAGCCGAAGCTTCCCTGGATCGTGATGATACCAAAGCCTTGGCGGCCAAGATTGAGAAGGCGGACTTCACCTTGGATGATTTCCGCGCCATGATCCAACAAGTCAAGAAGTTGGGACCACTGTCCAAAGTGATGGACATGATGCCCGGCATGGGTGGTCAAATGGCGAAGATGAAGGACAAGGTGGATGATCGGAGCATGGTCCGGGTGGAGGCCATCCTGAATTCCATGACGAAGCGGGAATTGGCGCGCCCTGACATTCTCGATGGGAGTCGGCGTCTGCGCATCGCTCGCGGCAGCGGGACCTCGGTGCAAGAAGTCAATCGATTGATGAAGCAATTTGAAGAAATTAAGAAAATGATGCGGCAAATGAAGGGTAAGAAGGGACGGCGGTTGGCCGCCCGTATGCCCTTTCCGCCCATGGGCTAAAAGGTACAGTCGAAAGGGGGGTTAGAGCATGGTAAAAATTCGTCTAAGGCGCATGGGAGCAAAAAAGCGTCCCTTTTATCGGGTGGTGGTGGCGGATTCGCGGTCGCCGCGAGATGGGCGCTTTATCGAAGAGATCGGGTATTATGATCCGACCAAAGATCCTGCCGTGATTAAGATTGATGAGGATAAGGCGGTGCGTTGGATTAATAACGGTGCGCAGCCCACCGACACGGCCCGTTCGCTATTGCGCAAGACCGGAGTGTTGAAGAAGCTTCATGAACAAAAGCAGGAAGCCCGAACCGCCGCGCATGAGTCCTAGGCGGAAAACCATATGGCCAGAGTACGTCATGGTGGGTGAAGTGACCGCGCCTTTTGGCATCGATGGATCGGTGCGAGTGTTCCCAACGACGGACTTTCCAGAAAGGCTTTTGACATTGAAAGAGGTAGCGGTGGATGTCTTAGGATCGACCAAGCCCGTCGTCCAAAGTCGGCTAGCACCTCCTATGGCGGTCATGCGTCTTGAAGGGTATAACACCCGTGAGGAAGCCGAGCGTCTGCGTGGGGCACTCTTTATGGTTCCTGAACGCGAGTTGCCGAATCTTCCGCAAGACGAGTATTATTGGCATCAGTTGGTGGGGTTGACTGTCCGAGAACAAGGCACCGAACGAATCTTAGGACGTGTGGTGCATGTGCTCAGAACCGGGGCTACGCACGACGTGTTGGAGGTGGAGCGCCCGGATAAAAAGCCGCTCTTGATTCCCGCGTTAAAGTCCATCGTTCACCAGGTGGATCTGGATGCTCGAATCATGACCGTCACGTTGCTGCCTGGACTCGAGGAACTGGTCGACTGATGGTTATCCAAGTCGTCACCCTATTTCCGGAAATGTTCGACTCGGTCTGGGGTTCCAGCATCATCAAACGGGCTTGCATGCGTGGGCAACTGAAGCTGACCACGGTACCCTTGAGACCGTTTGGAATTGGCTTGCACCACATGGTGGATGATTACCCTTTTGGCGGTGCGGTGGGCATGTTGATGAGAGCCGACGTGGTGGTGCCTGCGGTCGAGTGGGCTATTATGCACGAAGCCAAGCCCGCGCACGTGGTTTTGACGTCCCCCCAAGGCCAGCCGTTTACACAAAGGCTAGCCGAGGAGTTTAGCCACCGGGAGCATTTGATTATCGTGGCGGGACACTATGAGGGGATTGATGATCGAGTTCGCGTGCTGCTCAACGCCCATGAGGTCTCGGTGGGTGACGTGGTGCTTACCGGTGGCGAAGTGCCTAGCATGATGATGGTGGATGCGGTGGCTCGCCTGTTGCCTGGGGTTTTAGGCGGAATCGAGAGTACCGCGGACGACTCGTTTAGTCGTGCCCAGGGATGGCTGGAAGGCCCCCAGTATACCCGGCCGATAGAGTATCGCCATCTTAAGGTGCCCGGAGTGTTGACCCAGGGAAACCATGCCGCGATTTCCGAGTATCGTGATAGGATGGCGCGTTGTTGGACCAAACAACGGCGCCCCGATTTGTTAAAGGACCACGACTGATTTTGGTGACGAGAGGAGGTGCACGAATGGATTACATCAAACTTATCGAAGAGGACCAGATGAAAACAGATATCCCCCCGTTTCGGCCGGGAGATACCGTCAAGGTTGCCGTGAAGATTAAGGAGGGCAACCGGGAGCGGGTGCAGATGTTTGAGGGCGTGGTTATTCGCCGTCGAGGGGAAGGACTATCCAAGACCTTTACGGTGCGTCGGGTGACCTACGGGGTCGGCGTGGAGCGGACCTTTTTGCTGCATTCGCCTCGAGTCGAATCGATCCAAATCATGCGGCGCGGCCGAGTGCGGCGGGCTCGTCTATATTACTTGCGTCAATTGCGCGGAAAGGCGGCGCGAATTCGCGAAAGGCGTTAGCGGACAGGCGAGGGCCGTTAGGGGTCCTCGCCTCCGCTATTTGTACGGGTAGGGGGGCGACACGTGGCTAAGAAAAGCGGTACGCGCGAAGTCATTGAAACGCTGGTGATTGCGCTAGCGCTGGCATTTGTCATTCGGACTTTTGTGTTTGAATCCTTTCAAGTTCAGGGCCATTCCATGTTGCCCACGTTACATAATGATGATCGGGTCTTGGTGAACAAGCTGGCATTTCGGCTCGGAAAGCCTAAAACCGGTGAAATCATTGTCTTTAGGAGTCCCGTGGTGCCGAGTCAGGATTGGATCAAGCGGGTGATTGGCGTGCCCGGAGACACGGTGAGTATTCGCAACAATGTGGTGTACATCAATGGGAAAAAATATCCGGAACCATTTTTGAAATATCGTCAGTCCAAGAATTATGGACCGGTCAAGGTGCCGCCTGGTGATTTGTTTGTGTTGGGGGACAATCGTCCGATTAGCTACGACAGCCGATATTTTGGGATGTTGAAGCAATCTCGGGTACTGGGCCAAGCCTTTTTGGTCTGGTGGCCGCTTCATTGGTTTCGGTGGCTCCCTTAGTGGCCCGCCAGGATTGGTATCCGGGCCACATGGTTGTCACGCAAAAGGTGATTCGGGATCTGGCTCCTTATCTCTCTTGCTTTATTGAAGTGGTGGATGCTAGAGCCCCGGAATTGACACGCCATCGGCCCCTCGCCCAATGGGTCGGACGTACCCCGGTGGTCGTGGTGCTTAATAAGAGTGACACGGCCGAGCCACTCGTGACCAAACGCTGGCTGAAGTGGTATCGCGAGCACGGGACCCCGGCCGTGGCCCTGTCGGCTGACACGCCTCAGGCCCCGGAGCGTTTGCGTCGTGTCATCATGCAAGCGGTAAACGGTCCGTATCGCGTGTCTGTGGTGGGGCTTCCCAATTTAGGCAAGTCTACGGTGTTAAACCGCATGGTTGGGCGACATCGCGTCAAAACCGGTGGGAAGCCGGGGTTGACCCGCGGTCCTCAGTGGATTCGCCTGAATGATGGCTGGGAATGGCTTGACTTACCCGGGGTGATTACGCCCCATAAATCGCGTGACTGGCGCCTTAAACTTCTCGGGGTGGTCCCTATTGATGCCGATCAAACGCTCCAAGTGGCGACGCACGCGTGGGCATTATATCATCCCGACGCCTCGGGGGAAGCCTGGCTAGAATGGGGGGCGCATCGCGGCTATCTCCAAAAGGGCGGCGGCGTTGACGCCCAGCGCACGGCCCAGGCCATTATCACGGGCTTTCGGCAAGCACGGCTGGGGAAAATCAGCCTTGAGATGCCTCAGAGGTTGTCATAATGAACAGACCCTCTTGGTCTTCCCTGACCGTATTCGAGAGGCTATTTCGCGATCAGGGACTGATTGTCGCGGGCACCGATGAGGTGGGACGCGGACCCTTAGCCGGACCGGTGGTGGCAGCTGCCGTCATTCTGTCTCCCACGGCGGTGATTGATGGGTTAGACGACTCCAAAAAATTGTCTCCCAAGGCCCGAGAATATCTGGCCGAGTGCATTTACGAACAAGCCCAAGCCATCGGGATTGGCGGTGTGGGCCCACGGACGATTGAGTCGATTAACATTTTGGAGGCCTCGCGCTTGGCCATGCGGCGTGCCATTGGCCGCCTAGCCGTGCGGCCCGACTTGGTCTTGAGCGATGCCATGGCCTTGCCGGATTCCCGCTACCATACCATCGCGATCGTGCGCGGCGACCAACGGTCGGCTAGCGTGGCCGCGGCTTCGGTGGTCGCTAAAGTGGTCCGGGACCGATACATGGTGGAATTGGACCATCAATTTCCCGGATATGGATTTTTAAACCATAAGGGCTACCCCACGCGTCAGCATCGTCAGGCGCTGACACTACTCGGATCCTGCCCGGCACACCGCCAAAGCTTTTTGCATGGGGGTTAGGCGGAATCGCCGTTGATGGTCCGGCTCCATGAGGCCTGGGCCTTTCCCATTACCAAAAGCGGTTTTTAAGGGTCTTGCATTAGACAGCCCGTGGTATGTAATAATTCTATGGGTTATAAATCCAATCACAACGTCGTGTATTCCTGCAAATAGGGGGCTTCAACTTACTCTGTCGAGTGCGTATCCCTTGCGCTGGGCAGAGTGCCACGGTCGTCAAGGACCGAACGGAACCATTTTGTAATCACCTCGGGGCGAGTGATTGCCGTACCGACGATGGCGCAGTATACACCAATATCGACAACGCGGCGGAGATCTTCGAGATTACGAATATGGCCTTCGGCAATGACAGGCTTGTCTAATTGACCCACTAGCTTGGTCAGCAACGAGTAGGGCGGAGTGTCTTGAGGGGGGGCCTGTTGGGTGTAACCATATAATGTGGTTGCAATGGCATCTACTCCAGACTCCACGGCGTAGATCGCATCTTCTTCGTCTGAAATGTCGCCTAGGCAAAGACGACCCCCGTCGTGGACGAGTTTCACGGATTCTCTCAAGCTGCGGCCATCCGGGCGTGATCGCGTCGTTGCGTCGACAGCCACGATATCTGCACCGGCGTCCAAGACCTGTCTAACGTGATCTAAGGTTGGTGTTATGAAGACTCCGCCTGCAGACCCATCTTTTATGAGCCCAATGAGAGGGACGTCTGGCAACGCTTTCTTAACTGACACAATAACCTCTGCCCCTTCGACGCGCAAGCCCGCAGCACCCCCTAGCACTACCGTTTTTGCCAACGCTACCAAATAATCTGGATGTCTAAGAGGCATTCCTTGATCGGCTTGACAAGAGACAACTAGGTTGTGGTGCAACTGTTCCAGTGGACTACTCAATAGTGGACCCTCCCATGACGCTACAAGGTTGTTAAGTTATCGTGCAATCTAGGACTTCACGTACGTGGTCCAGAGCTTTCTTTGTCGACTTAAAGCTTATGGCGGAACCGAAGGTTGCCCTCCACGAATAATTGTAGTACTCTTTTTTACGAAAGAAAAACATTTTCTTCATATTGCACAAAAAAGAAGAAAATGTTTTAATACAAGCGAAGATCTTTGGGAGGGGTTAAGAGATGTCGTCATTTCGGAGAATGGCAGCTGTTCCTATTGTTTTGTCCGCTCTAGCTTTAGTTGCATCGGGTTGCGGGACATCATCAGGATCATCGTCTGCCAATGGTGTGACAACAGTGAAGTTTGTATTCTGGCCCGGACCGGAAAGCCAGGCCATGTCCCATGTCCTAAGCTATTACAACTCCCATCAAGGTAAGCAAGACCACGTCAAAATTGAGCAGGTTCTTCTTGGGCGCAGCGGATCGCTGTCCAAGATTGGCGCCATGATCTCTGCGCACAGCTCGGAAGTAAGCGGCTATCTAACCACTAGTTACAACGTTGCACAGTACGCCAACGCCTTGGTGCCGCTTAGCCAAAAGGTGAACTTCTCCAGATACATTCCCTCGGCCGTAAATTCGATGAAAGTTCGAGGCCAAGTTTATGGTGTCCCGACAGATGTAAGCAACCAGTTTCTTTATTACCGGAAAGATCTCATCCAAAAGTTATTGACCGACCCTGCATGGAAGAAGAAGTATGCCAAGATTAGCAGGCAGATCCTTGGCGTGAGCCTTCAACCGAAACCTCCTCAAGACTGGAACTGGAAGGATTACATTGCAACAGCTGCGTTTTTCACGCAGAGTTACAATTCAGCATCGCCCACTAAATACGGTACGATTTTGCAAGGCGAGAATCTGATTTATAATGTAATGATTTGGGATGACGTATTGTGGTCGTATGGCGGCAATTGGAGCAACCTCGACAGTTCCGCAGCCAAGAAGGCCATGGACGTGTATGCTACTATTTGGAACCATCACCTTGAGCCGAAGTCCGCGGACGTCAGCGAATACCCTCAGACTAACTCTGCTCTGCTCAGTGGTCAGGCGGCCTTTGCTTTGCAGTGGAGCGCCGCATATCCAACACTGACCAGCTCGACGACAGACCCTCACTACGCAAGGGACTGGGCCATTGCACGTATTCCCGGAAACGTGCATCGTACCCACGTGCACGACTTGGCGATCTCACTCAATAAATATGGACCCCATCAGCAGAAGATGCTACAGTTCCTAAAGTGGTTTGCCCAGTCGCCCGTGGCGACAAAGATATATGCTAAAAACGGAGGGCTTCCTCCCGTGGCGTCAGTACTAAACGGAATGGCCAAGAGCCACCCAGAATATCCGGCGATCGTCACGTCTTTGCAAAAGTATGGATTTTCGGAACCGCGGACTCCCAAAGAAATGCAGATCCTTCAAACGCTGGCTTCGGACCTGTCGGGAGCATGGGCCGGTGTTGAGCCGGTGAATCAAGCACTTAAGAACGCACAAACCTCGGTCAAGGGGATCTCTTAATTATGGCGTTTGCCGTGGTCCAAAACGAACCGAATGAACCGGCGACCTTGAAGACTGGATCCCGGAGACGTCCGATAACACCGGTGCTCCTATTAATACCTCTGGTTATTGTCATTGTGCTCATGGTGGCTTTTCCAATATTGTATTCGGTTTTTATCAGCGTCCACCATGACACAGTGTCGACTGGGTTGGGTTCCTGGAGCGGACTCTTGCATTACAAGGACACACTATTCAACGGTGCTTTCTGGGCCTCGATTTTGTTTAGTCTGAAATATGTGGTAGTGGTCACCGTGCTTGAAGTCGCGTTTGGGTTTGCGCTCGCTCTCCTGGTGAATCGGTCGTTCCCAGCTAAGGGTGCTGCTATCACAATAATGCTGGCTTCAATGATGTGCGCGGCGTCTCTCTACGGATTGATGTACAGCCTGATGATGAACCAGTCCGTCGGCATCATTCCGTATTATCTCAGCAAGATAGGCCTCAACATTTCGATGTTCAATCCGCATGCCATTGTTCCGCTTGTTATGGCCATCGACATCTTCCAATGGACGCCGTTCACGTTCTTGATCATCTACAGTGGATTGCAGACGATTCCTATTGAGCTATACGAAGCTGCTCAAATGGACGGTGCCAATCGATGGCACGTGTTAAGACGAATTACTATACCGCTCCTTACTCCGATTATCGGGATCGCGACGTTTCTACGTGCCGTGGATGCGTTCAAAACCTTCGATATGATTTACGTTCTGACCCAGGGTGGCCCTGGGTCCCTGACCACTAGTGCGAGCATCTTTCTCTACAACACCGCGTTTCGAACAGGGGATCTAGCAACGGCCAGTGCAGCTAGCACGATAGTCGTGCTACTGCTGGTACCATTCTTAATCCTGTTTATGAAAACGGTAATGCGGGGGAGTGTGGCATCATGAAGCGAAATGGCTGGGTGTGGATTCTGGTGGCCATGGCCGTATTTTTGATGAACTTACCCGTCCTTAATGCGCTCATCACCAGCTTCAAAAGCTACGCAGAGATACAGAGCCCGCATCCACGATGGTTGTTCCGGCCGATCTTTAATAACTACGCGAGTATTTTTCATGGCCAGTACCCTTTTCCGGCCTACTTTTTAAACAGTTTGATTGTAGCCGCATCCGCTGCAATCCTGGTTGTGGTGGTCTGCTTTCCCGCTGCGTACGCCATCGCCCGGTACGGGACCGGTAAGAGAACCTTCTTTCCCGTGGTCGTGGGGATCCGGCTTATGCCCCCGATTGTATTTGCCATTCCATACTACTTGTTGCTACAGGCCGCCGGGCTTATCGATACCCGCATCGGCTTAATCGCCGTTGAAATGACCATGAATATTCCGATTGCACTCCTGCTGCTGGTCGGGTTTGTTCAAGACCTACCCAAAGAAGTCGAAGAGGCCGCCTTGGTAGATGGATGTTCAACAACGGAGTTGCTAATTCGTGTCGTTCTTCCCATGCTGTCTACTGGCATCGCTTCGGTTCTGATTTTGACCTTCATTTTCACGTGGAACGATTTCTTGTTTCCATTGATTCTAACGATCACGAAGGCCACGACTATCACAGTCGGCGCAAGCCTTTTCATTACATCTTTCGGCATCCAATGGGGCCCGATTTCGGCGGCCATCGTGCTCTCTATCATTCCACCTCTGTTTTTCGCCTTTGTCGCCCAACGTTACCTGGTTAAGGGATTGTCGATGGGTGCGGTGAAAGGTTAATTTAGTAGGGGGGAGTTAGTATTGAGTGCAAGCGAAAGCATTTTGCCGGAATCGCCAGTGCGACTTCAAATTAGGAGTCGGTACCCGTCGTTTACCAAAAAAGAACGGGCGATAGCCGACTATCTCAATGAGCACGAGGAAAGTGTCATATATCTTAACGTCACTCAATGTGCGGACGCCGCTGGCGTGAGTGAGGCCAGTGTTGTGCGTTTTTGCCAAAAACTTGGACTGCGCGGATACCAGGAACTCAAGCTAATGCTCGCACAGCAGCCCAAATCCATGGAAGCCAAGGCGAATACGGAAGAAATGCCCTCGCTTCAACGAAGCTTTGCGGCGAAGACTATGGCTTATCAGCAATTGGTGTCCAACACGCTTGGTCTGTCCTCGGAAGAGCACCTTGTAGAAGCTGCTCGTACGCTGGCTCAAGCGCGCCTGATCCATTGTTACGGTATGGGTGCGTCCGGTTATACCGCATTGGACGCAGCCTATCAATTGTCCCGCCTTGGTCTTCACGCCGCTGCGTTTATCGATCCACATATCCAGGCAAGCGTTGCCGCGAACCTATCCCAGCAAGACGTGGTGTTAGGTATTTCGGTTTCTGGAAGCACCAAAGATTTAATCAGTTCGCTTTCGGTAGCACGAGAGTACAACGCGAATATCATCGTTATAACCAACTATCAACGGTCGCCAGCGGCTCGCCTTGCTGACATTGTCCTCACCGCGGCTCTAGAAGTCGGGCCACTTGATGGTGGCTCTATATCGAGTAAGGTGGCACAGCTGGTCTTACTTGACCTGTTGGTGGTGTCGATTATCGATCGTCTTGGACTACAGGCCCAAGACTCACTTCGTAGAACCGCGAATGCGGTGTTAGATAAGTTGGTGTAGCGATGGACCTTCTTGTTTTAGACCTCGGGGGAAGCAAAATGCGTTGGGCTAGATCGTCAGAAAATCGGATATCCATTCTGACTGAATACCCGACACCACGTGATGCAGAGTCCATTTGCGTGCGAATTGTGGATGACTTTAAGACATTCGGTCGGACCCGCGTTGCAAAAGGACTGGCTATTTCCACAACGGGACAAGTTGATAATGCGGGAGCTATTGTTGGCTCCACTAATATATTTGCTGGGTGGCAGGGGTTTCCCTTGCGTGAGCGGTTGGAGGAGTCTTTTCGGGTTCCGGTGGCTATCATAAACGACGGCAACGCATTTGCATTGGGAGAGTGGAAGCATCGGTCACAGGAATCCAGCCTGCTGAACATTGTAATCGGGACCGGTATCGGTGCTGGCTATGTTTCCTCAGAAGGCGCGATACTTGAAGGCCGTGAAGGACGAGCGCTTGAACTAGGGCACAGCTTATTTGCGTTTAACGGGAGAGAATGCTTATGTGGCCGACGGGGTTGTGCTGAAGCCTATCTATCCGGTTATGCCTTGGCCCGACGCGGCGTTGAACTCCTCGGGGAATCACTTCAGGATTATCGTCAGCTTGTGACGTTGTCTCGCCAGCATCCCCATCAACTTGACACGTTCTGGGACCAGGTCGGTACCGAATTAGCTACGGCGCTGTTGTCGTGGGATTTAATTTTCGCCCCACATGCCATCGTCTTTAATGGGGGTGTGGTTCAAGGGCATGTGACGTTTTGGGACAGTTTTCTGCGGGCGGTGAAAACATTAGGGCGACCGGATCCAGCGCTTATCAGCATCAGCATATTATCGTCCCAAGCTCCATTACTTGGCGCAAGCGCTTTTTGGCAACTTCAGTATGGATAGGTTGTTGGGTTGGGTTTGCTATTAGACCGGAGGAGGAGGACGACGGTGCGCCGCGAAGGCAACGGGGCTGTCCCAAAAGGTCGGACAATTTTCGCCCCGAATCGATCGCAAAAAACCGCATAGAATCAACAAAAACCGTCGTCTTTGGTACAATATTCCTGAAGATAGCACGTGCTCAAGGAGACGGTTTTTGCCCGGTGAAACATCCCCCTGTTGACCAGCCGGCCGTCGAACAAATAGCTTTACCCATCACAGTCGAAGGGGCTCCGCTAGCCGCGCCGAACACGACAGAAGCGGGGCGTGTGGCCCGAGAACCCCAGTTTAAACCGTATACCATGGACCAACTCTTTCTGCCGATGGATTGCGGAGGTATGATTCCGCCGCATCACGTGGTCCGCGTCGTCAACGACGCGGTCAACCGGCTGAGCGAAGCCGTATTTCTGGACATCTATTCCGGGGGCGGTCGGCCGCCGTATCATCCGGGTTAATGACCAAGATTTTGGTGTATGCCTATACCCAACGCAGTTATTCGTCACGGCAAATCGCCAAGGCGGTACGCGAGCAAACTCCCTTCCTCTGGTTGACCGGGCGTCAGACGCCCGACTTCCGCACCATCCATCGCTTCCGCGGGGAGCGGATGAAGGCGATTGTGGACGAGGTGTTGTTTACCGGCATCCTGACGCTCTGGATTGAAGAGGGCTATGTCACCCTGGATGCCTTCGTCGATGGCACCAAGGTCGAGGCCAATGCCAACCGATCCCCTTAGGGGTGGAAGAAAAACGTGGAAGGGCATAAGGACAAACTCGAGGCCACGATTCGGGAGCTCTTCAAACACATTGAGACGGTGGTGCAGGCAGAAAATGCCGAATACGGGGATCGGGATTTACCCGAAGTGGATCCCCAGTCGCTCACCGCCGAGGTCTTGGCTGCCCAACTCACGCAGTGGGAAGACCGGTTGCGCCGCAACCGATCGAGCATGAGCGGGTCTTCCCCGCATCCCCGGGAGGTCCCCGCGTCCACCGAAGAGGAAGCGATTGCGGTGCGCACGACCGCTTCGTCTGGAGCTGCCGAGGGCAGCACGCCTTCCTTGACGCCCGATCAGCGGAAGCGGGCGGTCCGGCTGATCAAGAAGCTCCGTCAGGAGAGTCTTCCGCGGCTCAAGAAATAGGAGAAGCCACTCAAAATCCTCGGGGATCGGAATAGCTTTAGCAAGATGGATCCCGATGCGACCTTCATGCGGATGAAAGAAGACCATCTCCACACAGGACAGCTCAAGCCGACTTATACTGTACAAATCGGAACGGACAATCAATTTATCAGATGCGCCGTAAAACTCCGCCGTTCAGGGCGGAGATGCCAGGCGCTGACCCCGTAGGGGTCAATCCGGGGTGTCCTGTTGCTCGATGTATTCCCGAATGATGGAGAGGGGGGCTCCACCAGCCGATCCGGCAAAATAACTCGGCGACCAGAGGTTGCCGCCCCA